>CAZNMB010000096.1:0-6923 GCA_964574095.1 uncultured Dehalococcoidia bacterium | reverse complement strand
ATCGAAGGAGGCGGCGCCATGCTCCGGCGAAACGACCGCACGCCCCGGTCTCCGACGAGGCGATCTTGAAGCCTGCCGGTCGCGGCGTTCGCGCGGCATTCGCCGGGATCATGGGGGGTGCAGGTCCCGTACCGGGGCTCAGGCGTCTGACCTCGGTCTCCCTCTACAGGAATGCCGCCTTTCTGGTTGGCAGCAGCGTCATCACGACGTCTCTCGGCTTCTTCTTCTGGGTGACGGTCGCCAGGCTCTACTCCACCACCGAGGTGGGGCTCGGCTCGGCTATCATCTCCGCCGTGAACCTCATCGCCCTCTTCAGCGCGATCGGCCTGAACTTCTCCATCATACGCTTCTTCAGCCGCGCCACCGACCGCCGGGAGATGGTCAATTCCGCCTTCACCCTTACCGGGCTGGTCGCCCTCGTGGTCGCCGTGGTCTTCGTCGCCGGCGCCGGCCTCTGGTCGCCCGCCCTGGGCGTCGTCAGGCACGAGGCTGTATTCATCGTGACGTTCCTCGCCCTGGCCGTGCTGGCAACCTGGTCAACCCTGATGAACTCGGTCTTCATCGGGGGGCGAAGGACGGTCTTCGCGCTGGGCAAGGACGCCACCCTCGCGCTGCTGAAGATAGGGCTCGTCGCCGCGTTCGCCTCCTTCCTGCACACGTTCGGCGTGGTCGCGTCCTGGACCGTGGCCCTCGGCATAGCACTCGCCCTGTCGGCCCTGCTGTTCCTGCCCAGAGTGGTACACGGCTACAGGCCGGTGCCGGCGCTTGACCTGAGCCGGATCAGGAGCCTGTGGCGCTATGCCGCCGGCAACTACACAGCTTCCCTGCTCACGAGGGGGCCGATTCTGATCCTGCCGATAATCGTTGTGAGTCTGCTCGGCACGGAAAGCAACGCCTACTTCTACGTCGCGTGGACGATCGGCGGCGTGCTGGGCTCCGTCACCCTGTCGGTGTCCCAGTCGCTGTTCGCAGAAGGTTCGCACGCGCCGGAGAACATGAGGCAGGATGTGACGAGGGCGATACTGTTCACGCTGGTGATCCTGGGCCCCGCCGTCATTGTCCTGATCGCGGCGGGCAAATGGATCCTGCTCGCCTTCGGCTCCGACTACTCCGCCAACTCGCTGGGACTCCTCATTCTCCTCGCCGTTGCCGCTCTGCCCAGGGGAGTAGTGCACGTCTACTCTGGGCTCTTACGGGCACAGGACAGGTTGAAGGAGTTGATCGCACTCCGGTCGCTCATAGCCATCACGATTCTCACGGTGAGTTCCCTCCTGATGCCGAGATATGGCATAATCAGCGTGGGCTACGCGTGGCTGGGAGTATTCGCACTGGCCTCGATTGCCGTAGCGCCCAGGCTGGCTGGCCAGTCCAGCCGGTTCGGCCGCGCGAGAGGAGGTGACTGGGAAGATGTCGATCCTGTCTGACATGATGAAGTACCCGCGGCTGGCCCTCGACCTGCGGAGCTTCCTCCAGAACCGCATCTCGCTGGAACAGAGCAAGCTGATCATCTCGGAGAGGCTTCGCGACCGGGAGGTCAACTTCCTGAGCCGCGTCCAGAAGGGCATCTGCCAGAACCCGAGGAGCCCCTATTTCAGGCTGCTCAAGATAGCGGGGTGCGAGTTCGGAGATGTCGAGTCCCTGGTCAAGCGGGACGGCCTCGAGGGGGCGCTGCACGGGCTGCTCGAACAAGGGGTGTACCTGAGCTGGGAGGAGTTCAAGGGCAAGAAGGAGGTCGTGAGGGGCGCGAGTCGCTTTCAGTTCAATCAGAGCGATCTCGACAATCCATTCATCATCGGCAGGTACAAGGGGCGAATCAGCGGCTCGAAGACGTTGGCCAGGCTCATCGCCATGCTCAGCAGAAACAGGCTGGACCAGAGCGTCTACAAGCTGCCGATGCTCGAGGCCAACGATGTCCTGGATTTCCCTCTGGCCATCTGGAAGCCGGTGCTGCCCGCCGTGTCCGGCATCTGCCAGGTACTGGACTTCTGGATCATGGGGAAACCCGTGGTCCGGTGGTTCTCACCGGTTGACGAAAGTCAGGTGGGGGCATCACTGCGGGACAAGCTGGCCCTGCGGTACATCATCTACGGGGGGCGGCTCTGGGGCGCCAGGCTGGCCAAGCCGGAGCATGTCGGCCTCGCCCGAGCGGTCGAAGTGGCCCGCTGGATGGCCGCCGCGAAGAGCGAATCCGGGAGGTGCTCTCTCAGCACCTCCGTGAGTCCGGCGGTCAAGGTGGCCCAGGCGGCCGCGGAGAACGGTCTGGACATCGAGGGCACTCACTTGTTCGCCAGCGGAGAGCCCCTGACCGAGGCCAAGCGGCGACAGATAGAGGCGACCGGGGCTTCGGTCAGCTCGGTGTACACCATCTCGGAAGTGGGCCGAATCGGTATCGGCTGTCGCGGCGCGCGGGCCACCGATGACCTCCATCTGGTCAGTGACTCCGTGGCCATGATCCAGCATCAGAGGAAGGTGGACCACACCGACATGTATGTCAACGCCTTTCTCTACACACCACTTCTGCCTTCCGCGCCGAAGATACTCCTCAATCTCGAGAGCGATGACTATGGAGTCGTGGAAACCCGGAGCTGCGACTGCCCGCTTGGAGAACTGGGGCTCGACCACCATCTGAGCAACGTAAGAAGCTTCGCCAAGATGACCGGGAGCGGCATGACCATCATCGGCTCCGACTTCGTCCGAATCCTGGAGGAGGTCCTGCCCCGCAAGTACGGCGGGGCGGCAACGGACTACCAGCTCCTTGAGGAAGAGGACAGCCAGGGCCGAACGCGTTTGAGCCTGATCATCAGTCCGACTGTGGGAGCAGTGAACGATGGCGACGTAATCGCTTCGGTGCTGGATGAGCTGCGCCGAAATGTCCACGCCGGCGGCTTGACCGCCAGCGTCTGGTCCCAGGCGGAAGCCCTGCAGGTGAAACGAATGGAACCCATACCGCGCGCGGGGAAGATCCTGACGCTGCAGTTGATGAAGACGGACTCATTGGCGCCCAGGTGAGAGGACCACAGGCCGCGGCGAACGCGCGATTCACCTCAAGCGATTGTCCGGACAGCGACCACCCGGCGGGGTTTCGCTACAGATCGAAGCGGGAGGTTCGAATGGCGACCAAGCTCATGACGCTGATAGGCGTACTGGTTCTGGCGCTTGCCATGATGGGGTGCGGCTCGGGTTCTGAAGGACCGGCCGCAGCCGCCGATTTCTACCAAGGAAACACGGTGACTCTGGTTGTCGCTGCCGGGGCAGGTACCCCGAGTGACATGGTCGCGCGCATCATGGCCTCGTATCTTGAACGGGACACCGGGGCCAGTGTCGTGGTCACCAACAGGGCCGGTGCCGGCGGGCTCGACGGCATGAACTACCTGTACAGCGCCGATCCGGACGGGCTCACGCTGGGCATAGTCAATTCGGTCAAGTTCGTGGCCAACGAGGTGCTGGACGAGCCCGCCGCCGTATACGACATCGCGGAGTTCTCGTACATCATGAACGTGGGACGCGGGCTCTACTTCTTCCTGGTATCGCCGGATGGGCCGTACCAGTCCGTCGATGATCTCCAGGCAGGCGAGGGCCTGAAGATCGGTGGCAGCAGCCCCTCGGGGGCCGTGTCCCTGGGCGGAATGACTGTCATCAAGCTGCTGGACCTTGACGCCACGGTCGTTACCGGCTTCGAGGGGGAGGCAAATCGGGCGCCAGCGGTCAAGCGCGGGGAGATAGCCGGATACGTCATGAGCGTCGATGTCGCTCAGCCGGGCATCGAAGCGAACATGGTCAGACCGCTGTTTGTTCTGGCCAGCGAACGGGACCCCCTCCAGCCCGACGTGCCCGCCGTCGCCGAACTCGTCGATCTGACGGACGATGACCTGGCGCTGGTCGGGCTGTGGGAGACAGCGCTGGTCAGCTCCAACATGATCGCCGGTCCGCCGGGCATGCCCGAGGACAGGCTGGCGTTCCTGCGCGGCCTGGTTGACAGCTGGGTCGAGGAGGAAGCGTTCCGTCAGCAGATCGACGTCGCCTTTGGCTACGAGGTGGCTGACTACAAAACCGGCGAGGCCGTAGCCTCGGCGATGACAGACGTGGCCGCCGCCCTGGACGGGTTCCGGACCGTGTTCGCCGAGATGATTGAGAAGTACCGGGCCTAGGCCGCATCAGCTTCCCTGTACGGAAGGGGGAGAAGCCCTCGGGAGGATGTCATCGTGCCGGTAAGACTCAGAGCGATAGCCGTCGTGCTGATTCTGGCATCCACGCTTGCCGCGGTGGGCTGCGGCTCGGGCTCTCAAGGATCGGCCGCACCGGCCGATTTCTACAAGGGGAAGACGATCAACTTCATCACTGGCGCGAGCGCAGGAGGGGGGACGGACCTTGTGGCGCGGGTGATTGCGTCCTACCTTGAGAGGGATACCGGCGCCAAAGTCGTGGTCACCAACAGGGCCGGCGCCGGCGGTCTCGACGGCATGAACTACCTCTACAGCGCCGAGCCTGATGGGCTCACACTGGGGATCGTCCCCACAGTGAAGCTCGTGAGCAACGAGGTCCTGGATGAGCCCGCCGCCGTATACGAGCTTGACAGGTTCGCCTACATTATGAAGGTGGGGCGGCAGCTGTACCACTTCATGGTGGCGCCCGACGGACCGTACCAGTCGGTCGCCGACCTGAGGGCGGGCGAAGACATGAAGATCGCCGGCAGCAGCCCCTCCGGCCCCGTGTCGCTGGGCGGCCTGACGGTCATCGAGCTGCTTGACCTCGATGCCACGGTGGTTACCGGCATCACGGGGGAATCGGACAGAGGGCTGGCAGCGAGACGGGGAGAGGTGATCGGATACGTAATCACGATAGACACCGCGTGGGCGAACCTGGAGTCCGGCCTGGTGACGCCGCTGTTCGTTCTCGCCCCGGAGAGGGACCCCGACGCGCCCGACGTGCCCGCCATCACCGAGCTCGTTGACCTGAATGCCGACGATCTGGCGCTGGTCGAGCTGTGGGGGAGCGCCCTTGCTGCCTCCGACCTGATGGCGGCCCCGCCCGGAGTGCCGGAAGACAGGCTGGCATTCCTGCGCGGCCTGGCGGAGGAATGGGTCCAGGACGAGGGCTTCCGCGCGGAGATAGACAGTGCCGGCGGCGTTGAGAAACACGAGTACGCAATCGGCGAGGCCGTAACCGAGTCCATGCTGAAGGTCGTTGCAGCGCTGGACGACTATCGTGCGGTCTTCGCCGAGATGATTGAGAAGTACAGGGCGTGACCGTGGCCAACCCGACCGCCTCTCCAACTGGTTGACCTGCGGCGGACGATCCGGGCTGTGGCCGGTCCCTCGCGGAGGCTGCGGCCATCGATACTGTGCGAAGAAGTGACATGCGGAGGGAGATCATGTCGGCGATGAAACACGCGGCAATAGCAGGGATACTGATCGTGGCGTTGACACTCGCCGCGATGGGGTGCGGCCCGGATTCCCCGGAGTCAGCCGCGCCGGCCGACTTCTACAAGGGCAAGACCATAGACTTCGTCGTGAGTGATATTGCCGGAGGCGAGACCGACCTTATCGCCCGCGTGATTGCGTCATACCTGGAACGGGATACCGGGGCCAACGTCGTCGTGACCAACAGGCGCGGCGCCGGCGGCCTCGACGGCATGAACTACCTGTACACCGGCGAGGCCGACGGGCTGACGCTGGGTGTCACCAGCGCATTCAAGTTCGTGGCAAACGATGTTCTGGACGAGCCGGCCGCGCTATATGATATCGAGGACTTCTCGTACATGATGGTGGTCGGGAATGAGCCGCTCCACCTGTTCGTGTCGCCCGACGGGCCGTACCAGTCCGTCGCCGACCTGCAGGCCGGGGAGAACCTGAAGATCGGCGGCAGCAGCCTCTCCGGCCCCATATCCCTGGGCGGTGTGACCGTTATCGAGCTTCTGGACCTCGATGCCAAGGTTGTCACCGGCCTCAGCGGGGACTCGGACCGGGCGCTGGCGGTGGAACGGGGAGAGATAGTGGGATACGTCAGCAGCATACCCACGGTCAAGGCGTCTCTGGAGGCCGGCCTGGTGAAGCCGCTGTTCGCGCTGGGAACGCAGAGGGACCCGCTCGCGCCCGATGTGCCCGCCATCACTGAGCTTGTCAACCTGACCGGCGAAGACCTGGCCCTCGTCGAGCTGTGGGAAAAGGCGCTGGTCGGCGGCATGAGGATCTACCTCGCTCCGCCGGGCGTACCGCAGGACAGGCTGGCATTCCTCTCTGACATGGCCGAGGAATGGACGCAGGACCCGCAGTTCCGCGACGACATAGACCGCGTCACCGGCTACGAAGTGACTGAGTATGCCGTGGGAGACGTTGTGAGCGATATGATGCAGGACTTTGCTGCCGGCCTGGATGGATACCGGGCAAAGTTCGCCGAGATGATTGAGAAGTACAGGGCGTGACCATGGTCAACCCCGCCGCCTCTTCAGCCGAAGGAGATGCCTGAACAATGCTTGAGGCATATGCCTCGGCAGTACAAACGCTGTTCCAGCCCCTGAACCTGCTCGTCCTTTTCGGCGCCGTCGTCATCGGGCTCCTGGTCGGCGCTATCCCCGGCCTCAGCGGGCTGGTCGTCCTGCCTCTGCTCCTGCCCTTCATCTTCGGCATGTCTCCGGAGATAGCCCTCATACTGCTGATCGCCCTGCACTCCGTGATCTTCACCAGCGGCAGCATACCGGCGATACTGCTGAACATTCCGGGCACGCCGCCCAACGCGGCGACGGCGCTCGAAGGCTTCCCCATGAACCAGCGCGGCGAGGGCGCGCGGGCGATCGGGGCAGCGGCCACGAGCTCGATGTTCGGTGGAGTCCTGCCCGTGTTCTTCGCGCTGGCGATGGTGCCCCTGGTGATGCCGCTGATCATAGCCTTCGGCCAGCCGGAGATGGCGGCCCTGGTGCTGGTGGG
>CAZNMB010000095.1:0-6951 GCA_964574095.1 uncultured Dehalococcoidia bacterium | reverse complement strand
ACCTGCTGACCTTGAGCGCCATGACGATTGCGGTGGGGCGGCTCATCGACGACAGCATCGTGATGGTGGAGGTCATATACCGTCGCCTCCAACAGGGGCAAGGCTTCAGGCAGGCTTCCGTCGAGGGCTCAAAGGAGGTAGCCGGCGCCATCACCTCTTCGACACTGGCCACAGTCGCCATATTCCTGCCGCTCATGTTTGTCGGCGGTATCGTGGGGGAGCTGTTCATACCCTTCGCCCTGACCATTACCTTCGCCATGCTCGCCTCTCTCCTCGTGGCGCTGATGGTGGTGCCCGCCCTGTCCAACTTCATAGTGGGCGAGAGGTTCCACGTGAAGACAGGAGACAGCTGGTACCAGAGACTATATGATCCGTCGCTCAAGTGGGCGCTGGGACATCGCCTGCTGACCCTGGTGATTGCAGGTGTCCTTTTCATCGGCAGCCTGGGGCTGCTGCCGATCGTCGGCACATCGTTCCTGCCCAGCATGGGCATGAAGATGCTGGTCGTTGAGGTCGAGCTGCCGCCGGGGACCGAGGTCCAGACTACGAGCGAAGTAGCCGCACTGATCGAGGCCCTGGCGGCCGGCAGCGAGGGCGTTGACTTCTACTACACGACGGTCGGTGCCTCCACCTCTTCGGTTCATTCGGCGATGGCCGTGGCGTTCGGCGGCGGTGACAACACGGCTGAGATTCAGATAATGCTGCTGGACGATGCCGACGAGGCGATGGTGCAGTCCGACATGGAGAACGCAATCGAAGCGCTCCAGTTGAAGGACTTCGTCACAGTCATGTCCGGGGATGAGGCGATGGGCAGTGAGATGGGCTTCGGGAGCCGACTGGATGTCACCGTTGCGGCTGAATCACCGGAGGCCGTCGCCCAGGCTACCGGCCTGCTCCTCGAGCGCCTTCAGAAGATGGACGACATAGTCAACCTGGAGACAGACCTGAGCAGGGTGGTCCCCACGCTCGACATTGAGCTGGATCCCGGGAAGGTGGCAGCGAATGGACTGGCCGAGCAGAACGTCAGGAGTGAATTGGGCCTGCTGATGCTGGGCGCGCCGGTGGCTGATGTGTCCGTGGACATCGATGGCGACGACTTTGGCGTTTTCGTGAAGGGTGTGGTGGGCGAGCTCGGCTTCGGTGAGGACCCCGCAAAAGCGCTGGCCCTGGCCAATGGGTTGAGAGTCGGTGGGGTCAAGTCTGTGCCCCTTGGTGACGTTGCCACGGTTGCCCTGCCGGAACGCCCGACCCATGTCGGCCACATCGACATGAATCTCGCCGCCAGCATAACCGGGGAGATAACGGCAAAGGATGTGGGCTCGGTGAACCTCCTGGTGGACAAAGAGATAGGCGCCGTCGAGAAGGAGCTGGACCAGTTGGGCGTGCAGGGCGTGGACATCAGGGCGGGCGGCGTGGCCGAGGAGATGAAGGACTCGTTCTCCAAGATGGGCCTGGCGATCATTGTGGCGATAATCATCGCCTACCTGCTTCTTGTCGTCACCATGAGATCGATACTGAATCCGCTCATCATCATGGTGAGTCTGCCGCTGGCCTCGATAGGCGCGGTGCTGGGCCTTCTCATCAGCGGCCACACCCTGGGGATGTCGGGTATGATGGGCATGCTGATGCTCGTCGGCATCGTTCTCACCAACGCCATCGTCCTGATCGCGCTGGTGGAACAACTGCGGAAGCAGGGAGTCGGCACCCACGATGCGCTGGTCCAAAGCGGGCATACCCGACTGCGCCCGATCCTGATGACGGCTCTGACCACCCTGTTCGCGATGGTCCCGCTGGCCTTCGGCGTGGGTGGAGGGACCATCATCGCGGCTGAGCTTGCGGTGGTTGTCATCGGCGGGCTGTTCAGTTCCACGGTGCTGACGGTCATCGTCATCCCCGTGATCTACAGCGTGGTGGACGGAGTTCGCCAGAGGAGGAGACGGGCCGCCTAGACCGGCCTCAATCCGGATGACAACTTTGAACGGCTCACTTTTCGAACCTGTCGCGAGCGAGATCGCTCTTGTCGAAGAGGGACTCAGAGCGGTAGCCGACGTCGAGTATCCCTGGCTCGAAGAGCTGTTGGGATACATCGTGAACAGCGGCGGCAAACGGGTGCGTCCGGCTTTGACACTGCTCGCGGGCAAGCTCCAGAGGAACAGCGACCACGCGGCGCTGATCCCGGTGGCGACCGGTGTCGAGCTGCTGCACACGGCCACCCTGGTTCACGACGACACGATCGATGTGTCGTCCAAACGCAGAGGCAAGCCGACGGCCGCCAGTATCTGGGGCTGGGGCGTGGCTACTCTGGCGGGTGACTATCTCTTCTCGAAGGCCGCGGAGTCGGTCTCCCAGGCCAACAGTGTTCGCGCCGACAGGCTGTTTGCCCAGACACTGATGGCTCTGTGCACGGGAGAGCTGGAGGAGAGCTTCAGCAGTTTCAACCCCGACCAGACGCGGGAAGAGTACTTCAGGAGGATAGGGCACAAGACCGCCTCGCTGTTCGCCATGGCCACCGAGTGCGGGGGCATAGTCACGGAGGGCTCCGAGGAGGCTATAGCGGGACTGCGCAGCTATGGCTACGCGCTGGGGATCGCGTTCCAGGTCGTGGACGACATATTCGACTTCACCGCCGGCGAGGAGGAACTGGGGAAACCGGTCGCCAGCGATCTGCTCCAGGGACACCTGACCCTGCCGACGCTGATTCTGAGAGAGTGGCATCCGGATGACAATCCGATCAAGGACATATTCGAGCACAGGCATGTGGAGCAGAATCTGGAAAGGGTGATCGAGATGGTCCGCAACTCGGGAATCGTCTCCGAGTGCTATCGGGTTGCCCATGCCTACGTTGACGACGCGTGCCGCGCTCTGGATGTGTTTCCGCAGGACCCGTGCAAGAGCAAGATGCTCGAGTTGGCGCAGTACGTGGTGAAACGCAGCAAGTAGCAGCGGCCCGCTCTTCTGCTGCTAGCTGGGGCAGGCCCCCTGCCCTTTCGCCTCCAGGTGGTCGAGGAACTCCAGGGACCTTACCTCACGCTCCAGAACATAGCGGATATACGATCGCGTCACTTGCCCGACCTCCCGGGACAAGTCACCCGCCACCCGCAGTCGCCTGGCGGAAGCCTGGTCGCTTTCCAGCAGGAACCTCATGACCTTGAGAGCGTCAACAGAGATGAGGTTAGCCACCGGCTCCGCCTCGGAGCAGTTGGGGCAGAGGACTCCGCCGCCGCTGCTGCTGAACAGGTTCCTCTGTTGCTGGATTGGCGCCCTGCAGCTCAGACAGTAGTAGAGCTCCGGCTTATATCCGAGGTGGCCCAGAAGCTGGAGCTCGAAATGCCTGAGCACGATATCGGGGTCGCGTGCCTCGCCGAGCCAGAGGAGGTCGTCGTTGAGGAGCCGGTACACAGGGTAGTTCTCGACTTGCTCGACGGTGAACTGGTCGAGGAGTTCCGCCACGTAGAGGGCGCACCCGATTCGCTTCAGGTCGTTCTTGACGAGCGGAAAGTACTCGATCGACTGGCATTGAGTGACCACGTCCAGGTTCTGTCCCTGAGCGAGCAGGAGAGTGCTGCGCGTGAGGAGGTCAAGGTGTCCGCAGAGCTTGCTCTTGGGCCTCCGTATCCCCTTAGCTACCGCTCTGATCTTGCCGAGGTTCGGCGTGTACAGGGTGACGATGCTGTCAGCCTCTCCTAGGTTGGCCCGCTTGAGAACGACAGCCTCGGTCTTGTATACGCGTGGCCTGGGCATGGGAGTTCAGGGCGGTCATGCCGTCTGCTGCTGAGCGTCGGCCGCCGCGTTCAAGCCCGCTTCTCGATCTTTGCCGTTGCCGCTGTGGAGCTCCATGCGATGGATGTTATTCATGGAGCAGAACGGGATCAACCGGGGCTTGCCCTCGCCGTCTATGACTCCGAAATGAAGGGCGCACTTGTCCACACGATCGAGGTCGAAGTTGTAGGGGTCCATGAAGTGCATTATCCCTATGGTCAGGAACCGGCCCGGGAGCCACTCGGTGAGTACGGAGTTGATCGACTTCCTGCCTTTGGTCATAAGCAGGACGGGCGCCAGCTTGAGCCACAGCTTGGGACTCACGTATCTCATCATGCTGGTCGTGAGGTCCCACATGAGCGCGGGCCTCGACTTGCCTTGCTCGAAGGAGCGGCTCATCTTGGCGTGGAACTCATCGTTCCTGATGTAGCGCGGCAGCGGGTCGAGCTTCTCCCCTGACGGATCGACGACGGTGATCAGCCCGCAGTGCGGGTGTATGCAGAAGTCCTGGTGCTGGCCCCCCTTCGTCATCATCCGGGCCATCGTCTGGTTCATGGGAATGGTGAAGAAATCGGTCTTCTTGAGCTCGCCGCCGGTCTGTTCCTCGGCGAGACGCATGACATCCGAGGTGGTTATCCTCATCTCCTGCAGCCTGCTCATGTCTATCCTTCCCGAGAAGCTGACAGGCTGGAAGACGATGAACTTGATCACGTCGGAGTTCTCGGCGGCATACCGGATGATGTCACCGATCTGATGGTCGTTGACGCCCTTCGCCACCGTGGGGATGAGCGCGATCTTGGGATAGCCGATCTTGCGGGCGTTTTCGATCACCTTCTGCTTCAGCGGCCAGAGGTCGCGTCCCCGGGCCTTGATGTATGGGTCGGAGGTTACGCCGTCGAACTGCATGTACAGCCATGAGCCGGCGTCC
Source organism: uncultured Dehalococcoidia bacterium (assembly GCA_964574095.1). Lineage (GTDB taxonomy): Bacteria > Chloroflexota > Dehalococcoidia > SZUA-161 > SZUA-161 > SZUA-161. Next base: position 2,264 of record CAZNMB010000095.1, on the reverse strand, counting down.
CGCAGCTTCTTGAAATACTCGATGTCCTCAGCCAGCCTCAGCCCGTTGCTCATGGTCAGGACGTAGTCGAAGCCCATCTCCTTTTCCATCTCCACAATCTGCGGGAGATCGTCGCGAAGTGTCGGCTCCCCGCCGCTGTTGCCGGCGCCCCTCACTCGCAGGGGGTAGTTGTTCTTCTGTGTATACTCCAGGATCGATCGTATCTGCTCCAGGCTGAGGTCGCCGCTGGTGTCCATATCTCCAGCTCGAGCGAAGCAGATCGGGCATCGCAGGTTGCACCTGTTGGTTATCTCCATGATGACCAGGATGGTGTGGGTGTTGTGGTTCTGGCACAGGCCGCAGTCGCGTGGGCAGCCGAGCTTCGACTCTCGCGGATTCTGCAGTCCGGTGCCGCTGTCTCGGAACCCCTCCGCTCTCCGGTATTGCTCGAAGTCGCTCCAGTAGATGTCCTCGAAGGCTCCGTGGTCAGGGCAGGTCTTGCGCATGAATACCTGACCGTCCACCTCCCACAGCTCTGCGTCGAGGACTCGCAGGTCTTCGGGACAGAGGGATTTCGTCATCTTGAGGAAGGTGCCATTGGCCGATGCCGCCTCTGCCGTGATGCCTCGCTCCATCGGTTTTTCAGCCAGCATGGTCATGTCCTCCTCTTCACATCGCTTGCCTGCTCTCAAGAGCGTGCGTCAGGGTCATCTCATCGGCGTATTCGAGGTCGCCGCCAACCGGAAGGCCGCGAGCCAGCCTGGTCACTTTGACTCCAAGCGGAGAGAGCAACCTCTGGATGTACATTGCCGTCGCCTCGCCCTCGAGGTTGGGATTGGTGGCCAGTATGACCTCGCGAACCGGGCTTCCCTCGATTCGCGCCAGCAGCTCTCGCATCTTGAGGTCCTCGGGCCCGATGCCGTCCATCGGAGACAGCACTCCGTGCAGCACGTGATAGACGCCGACGTAGCGGCCGGTACGCTCCAGGGCGAGGATGTCCAGCGGTTCCTTGACCACGCAGATCGTGCTGTGGTCACGTTCCTCGTTCTCGCAGATGGCGCACGGGTCCGAGGCCGCGACATTCTGACACAGAGAGCATGAGACAGTCTCGTCCTTGACTGCGACAATTGCGTCAGCGAGGGCGCGCGCTTCCCCGTCCGGCACGCGCAGCAGGTGGTAGGCGAGCCGGGCCGCGCTCTTCGGTCCGATGCCGGGGAGCTTGCCCAATTCCTCGATCAACCGTGAGACCGGTTCCGCGGCCGGGAAGAAGCTGGCTCTCAAATCTCCACGTCCTTCTCGTCCCGTCTCTACGTCAGCCCGGGGATGTTGAGCCCGCCGGTAATCGCTCCGAGCTGGCTGGACGCCAACTCCCTGGCCTTCTCCATTCCCTCGTTGACTGCGGCCAGCACCAGGTCTTCGAGCATCTCGACGTCTTCGGGATCGACGGCTTCGGGCGAGATCTTGACCGACAACAACTGCTGGTGGCCGGTGACGACAACCTTCACGGCGCCGCCTCCGGCGCTGGCCTCCACAGTGGCGCTTCCCAAAGCCTCCTGGGCTTTGGCCAGTTTCGCCTGCATCTGCTGCGCCTGGCGCAAGAGGTTCTTGTTTATCATACTCCCTATTCCTCCTCGATGATCCGCCCGCCCATCTTCAGGGCCTCGCTGACAACGGGGTGGTATGCGCGAGGCTGCTCTTTGACTTCGACGTTCTTTTCGAGATCGAGGATGCACTCCACGTGGTAGGGTGTACCGAAGACGTCCAGGAGCTTCTTCTCCACCAGGTGGCGGTACTTCGGGTCCTCGATCTTCTCCTTGTGGAACCTGGCCGTGAAACGCAAGGTCAGGCTGTCCCCCTCCAGAGCTACGGGCTCGCAGGACTTTCTGAGGATGGCATCCAGGTTGCCTCTGGAACCGACGCCGCGGCAGGAGTTGACGAACTGGCCCCAGTGCTGCCGGACGTGCTCGATGGTGTGCGGTCCGCCGGCCGCGGCGGACGCAGCAGCGACAGCCGCCGGGGTACTCTCTTGAGGGGGCGCGGAGAGTTCGACGGTCTCGGGCTCAGAGGCCGGCTCCTCGACGCGCGGCCGTTCGGCGGCGACCACGGGAGCCGGCACTTCTCTTGCCGTGGCGGCTTCCGGCCCTCGCGCCGGCGCATCGGTGCGCGGCTGATGTGAGGCCGCCCTCGGTGCGGCGGCCCTCTCCCTGGTTGCCCTCGCCGGGGAAGGCCTCTCAGGGCCGGCCAGCGAGCAGTCAACCAGGGCGAGTTCGAGTGGGAGCGTGGAC
>CAZNMB010000094.1:4030-7020 GCA_964574095.1 uncultured Dehalococcoidia bacterium | reverse complement strand
GATGCCGTCGATCTGCTGCTCCTCGCCGGGTGATCCCAGCGTGGTGATGGTAAGCACCTGTGTCAGCCCTCGGGTGAACAACCCCGAGCCGTGGACCCGAGGGAAGAGGCCCACCTCGCAAGCGATTGGCCGGATGTCGGTCAGGCCCCTGCCATCGGGCCTGACCCCGCGCTCCAAGATCAGCTCTCTCACGGTCTTCTTCAGGCCCAGGTCGAATGCCGCCGCGATATCCTGAGAAGAGTGGGAGCTACCCCACTTCGCAAGGGCTTCTTCCTTGAGTGCCGCTATGCTCGATTCTCGCTGCGCCCGGTCAGTTCCTCCGAGACTCTGTCCAAGCCTGCTTCCAAGCATCGCGGCGACCTCGGACGAGAGTTCCGGGTTGCTCTCTCTTGTCCTCGTCTCCATCTTGGGCTTGCCGACGGCCCTCACGAGATCGTCCTGCAGCCGTATCACGCTCAGGTTTGCCTCGTGAGCGGCCTTGATCGCATCAAGCATCAGCGCCTCGGGGACCTCCTTGCCCTCGGCCTCTACCATGACGACCCCGTCCTTGGTGCTGACGACGACGACGTCCAGCGTACTCTGGAGGAGTTGGGTGAATGTCGGATTGAGCACGAATTCGCCGTCGATCTGGCCGATGCGCGAGGCTGACACCGGACCGCCGAATGGTATCGTGGACATGCCAAGGGCGGACGAAGCCCCGATGATGGCCAGGATGTCCGGGTCGTTCTCCTGGTCGGCGGACAGCACTGTCACCACTACCTGCGTTTCGTTGCGGAACTCCTTGGGAAAGAGAGGTCTCAGCGGGCGATCGGTAAGCCTGCAGGTCAACACGGCCTCAGTGCTCGGACGACCCTCCCTACGGAAAAAACTGCCGGGGATCTTTCCTGCGGCATACAGGCGCTCCTCGTAGTCTATGGTGAGGGGTACAAAATCGGCGTTGTCCCTGGTTTCCTGACTGACGCAGGCCGTCACCAGGACGACAGTCTCGCCGTAGCTTACGATAACCTCACCGTCGGCCTGGGGGGCAAGCTTGCCGGTCTCGATTCGGAGGGCCCTTCCGCCCACATTGGATTCAAAGACGTTGGTCATTCCTACTCCATCCTCACGCCAGTCTTCCACACCGGGGTCTCAGCCTATTTTCGGAGGCCGAGTCTCGCTATCAATTGCCGATAGCGAGCGACGTCGTTCTTGCTGAGATACCGCAGGAGGCGACGCCGCTGCCCCACGAGCTTGAGCAGCCCTCTTCGGGAGTGGTGGTCGTGGGCGTTTGCCTGGAAATGGCCGGTCAACTCGTTTATCCGGTCGGTGAGAAGCGCGACCTGAACCTCGGTTGAACCCGTGTCCCCATCCCGAAGCTGGTACTCGTGGATTATGACTTGTTTGTTTTCTCTGTCCGTCATCCAGCTACTCCATTCTGGTCAACAACGAGAGATTATAACACAGGAACACGGCCAATGTAAATTTCAATCTGGCACACCTGATGCCAGCGCTGGCCGGGCAGGTTCCCCGTTCCGCCGCTTCCCGGGGGCCAGGCTGATCTACCCTTCGCACGGGCGTCCCTTCAGCGCGGACACACTGGCGAATCTGCTGTGACCTGTGTGACAGCGTCAGAGGGGGCCGCTAGCTCAGCGAGAAGGTCGAGCCATCTTCGGTCTTGGTGACCTCGATCCGTACCGGGAAGGCGTCCTTCAGCTCGTCGATGTGAGTGATGACGAGGATCTTTTCGAAATCGTCCTGGATGGAGTTGATGGCCTCGACGAGCTTCTCTCTGCCCCCGCTGTCCTGGGTGCCGAAGCCTTCATCAACGATCAGTGTCGGCAGCGGCGCGCCGGCCCGCTTTGCCAGAAGCCGGGACATCGCGATCCTCAAGGCGAAGTCCACCCTGAAAGCCTCTCCCCCGCTGAACATCTCGTAGCTGCGCGTGCCCAGCTCGTCCGCTATCTTTATGTCAAGAGTCTCGATCGTCTCACCCTTCTTGGTGTCGCGCTGGCTCTCCAGCTTCACGCTCATGCGGTTGTCGGTCATCCTGCCCAGCAGCAGGTTCGCTTCCTGTTCAACGTCCGGCAGTGCTGACTCGATGATCATGGCCTGGATTCCCCTCTTGCCGAAGGCGGCTGACAGATCATCGTAGAGGCTCTTCTCTTCGACCAGGGTGCGCATCGCTCGCGTGTTCTCTTCCTTCTCCTTCTCCAGTTGAGCGCAGCGGCGCAGCCCTGCCTGTGTCTCAACGAGCCTGTCCTGCAGCGCGCGTTCCCTCTCCCGAAGCTCACGATAGAGCGAGCTTGCCTGAGCCAGATCAGCTTCCACCTTGGGCAGGTGTTCGATATCCGACGCGACTTCATGTCTCTTTTTCGTGTACTCTTCGAGCGTCGCGCGCGCGTCCCCTGTCGCCTTCTCCGTTCCGGCCAGGGCCTCCCTCTCCTGGGGGAGCGACGTCTCCGCCTCCGCACGGTCCCGCTCCAGCACTTCGGCGCGGCGCTCCCGGCGGCTGCGCTCCGCCGCGATCGCGCTCTCCTTCTTCTCCATGTTCTGCCTCAGTGCTTTCAGTGCTGCTTCGTGCTCCTGCATCTCCCTTGCGTTTGCCCGGTAGGCCTCGGCCCTCTCGGTCCCCTCCCGCTCGTAGCTGGCCATGATGCGCGCGCGGCCCTCCACGCCGAGCTCGGTGCCGCACAGGGGGCACTCCGCTTCCTCCCGGCCCAGCATGTCGAGCTTGCCCCGCAGGTCCTCCATTTCCTTCTTCAGTTGGGCGTTTGTCGATTGCAGGAGGTGGGTGCGGTTCGACAGCTCCTCGGCGTGCCTTCGCTGTCCGTTCAGCTCTTCTTCCTGTTCCTTGAGCCGGGCCAGGCCTGACTGCACCTCCGCGAAGTCCGTTTCGTAGGCGGCGAGCGCCTTCTCCCACCTCTCGATCTTGGCGCGGTGCTCTCGGGCACGGGCGCTCAGATACTCGGTCTGCCTGGCTGCCTGTTCGATCTGGCGGCCGATTTCCTGGG
>CAZNMB010000094.1:0-4020 GCA_964574095.1 uncultured Dehalococcoidia bacterium | reverse complement strand
GTCCCTGGACTGTCTCAGAAGCGTGACGGCTGATTCCTGCTTCTCCATCTCGGCGCCGGTCTTCGAGATCGCGGACCGCGTTTCCGCCAGGTCGGCCTCGTACTGCCCTTTCTGCTGGAGCTGCTGCTCGATCCGCACGAGGCTGTCCGCGCGGGCCCGGTGCTCCATGTCCCTCTCCTTGGCCCGCTCCCTGGCGGTCCTTTCCAGCTCGTCGTAGAGAGAGAGCCCCAGGATGTTGGCGAGGACCTCCTTGCGCTCTCCCGGCCTCTTCATGCTGAACTCGTCGGCCCGGCCCTGAAGCAGCAGGGCGCTGTTGATGAACGTCTGATAGTCCATGCGCAGAACGTCCGTGATCTTGCGCTGGGTCTCCCCGATCGTGTTGCCGGTGATGGGTGTGTAGCCCTGGGGAGTCATGACCTGCAGTTCCAGCAGACTCTGCCCGGCGCGCCTCAGGCCTCCTTTGCTGCGCTTTCGCAGGACGCGGTAGCGGTTGTCCGAAACGGCGAATTCGAACTCCACCTCCATCTCTCCTTCCCCGAGGTGGATCAGGTCGTCGTCGCTCTTGGCTCTGGCCTTGCCCCACAGCGCCCACGTGATGGCGTCGAGCAGAGCGGACTTGCCGTGGCCGTTGCCGCCGCAGAGGCAGGCGACGTGGAAGCTCTCGAAGCTCAGCGGCGGAACGTCACCGCGATAGCACATGAAGTTCCTGAGGGCAAGCTTGATCGGGATCATCGCCGGTCGCTCACACCTTGTACTGCTCTCCCGTCCGCGGAGTCACCACCTTCGTGCCCTTCGGCACGATGTCGCGGAACGCGTCGGGGTGCTCCGTGTGGACCGGGAAGACAACCTTGGGATTGATGTCGTGTATCAACTGCGCGATCTCGGTGCCGGACGCGTGGCCCGAGGCATGGACGTAGCAGGGCTCGTGTGTCGGAGCGTTGATGTCGAAGTGCTCCAGCCATCTCTTGAGTCGTGCTTCGTCGAGTCTCATCTCGTCGTTGAACGGCTCGCTTGAGGCGCGTATGTACGTGCTCCCCGGCGGCGGCTTGAGGTCCAACAACTCGTTGAAATCATAGTAGTCGAGATGAACGAGATACCTGGACGGGGCCTCCCCTATCTGGTAGGCCCTCACTCCATTCTCCAGGTGCTCCACGTCAATCGAGTCAGGGTCCTTCTTGTCCCATTGCACGCCATAGCCGATGTCGTATTTGGAATTCACGTAGTCGGCCTTGCTGTACAGCATCCCGCCCTTCCTCTCGACGTAGACCTTCACGGCCTTCTCGTCGGCAACTGACGTTATGTCAAGCTCTTCCCTGTCTCTCAGTCTGTTGAGCAGGAAGGCCAGTTTTGCAGATATCACCAGCGTTCTGCCCGTTCGTTCCGCTACGTGCTTCATCGTCTTGTACCTTGTGACGTCCTTCCAGGCGAATCCGACCATCGCCAGGCCGCCCGTGCGCGACACAAGGTCCAGGCATTTCTCCTCGACGCCGATCTCACTGTCGGGGCTGCTCTCGTTGATCCTGGTCCCCTCGATGACGAGGGCGTCAGGTCGTGACTCTCTCACGGCGTCGCGAAAACGCTCCGTCAGGTCGCTTCTCGTGCCGTGGAAGCGCAGGTCGCCGGTGTAGACAATCGTCCTGCCGTCTGCAGCGGCGATGGCGAAGGCCACTGCTCCGGGCACCGAGTGGTCAACAGGAAACGAGCGCACCTCGAAACGGTCTATGTTCGCCCGGTCAGGCAGGGCTCTGTAGTCCCTCTTGACGGTCTCGGTCGTGACGGTGCGCGCTCCGGGGAAGTACGCCTGTGGTCCCATTGACGACAGAGACCGCTTCTTGGCAACGGTGAACTCGTACTCAAATCCTCCCGAGCCCAGCGCCTCGGCCGTCTCAATCACGGTCCTGGTGATGTCCGAGCAGTAGATCGGTATTCTCTCGTCGAGAAGAGATACGTACTGGAAATGGTCAAGATGGCCGTGAGAGATGAGGACACCGGCAATGAAAGGACTCCCGTTCTCTCGCTCGAAGTCCTCGTAGCTTCTCACGGGGCTTGCCCAGAGATGGCTGTCCGGGCAGCCGATCTCCCGCACGACCTCGTCGATGCCCTCGACTCGGAGCAGGTCGCCTCTGTATATGCCGTCGATCTTCGGCGTGATCCCCAGCTCCATCAGGTCTCTGAGGCCGTTGTTCGTCCTGGGCTGGAGGAATTCCTCGTAGAACGCGCCCTTGTTGCCGAACGACATGCCGAAGTCCAGGAATATCCTGCTGCCCTCGTGTTCCAGCAGGACCTTGTTGCCTCCGATCTCGCCGACACCGCCGTGAAAGGTCAGCGTTGTCACCCGCAGTCCCCCTCCTTAGTCGAGGTCTATCTCCTCCCGGTCGCTCAGGTAGATGACCGCTTCGTCCTTCCGGGGACAGATCTCCACGAAGTCGCACAATCTGCAGTGGCCCTGCACAATGGCAGGGTACTCCCGCTCGGCAAGAATCCTGTCCACCGCGGCGATCACATCCTCTGCGGCTTCCTCCAGGTCCTCGGGCGTGGGGTGCAGAGTGCGCATCTCGCCGGCATCGAGGTAGAGATAGGAGGCGCCGGTCACCGGCATCTCCTGCTTCCGCGTGAGAATGAGCGCATAGACGTGAAGCTGGGTGGCATCGATCTCCTCAGGCATCCGTCCGGTCTTGTAGTCGATGATGTGCAGCCCGCCACCGGGCTCCCGGTCAACACGGTCTACTCTGCCGACCAGCGTGACCTGCGGCGTCAGCTCCGCCGTGTGGTAGTCCTCGACCATGAGCGGCGTGACCGACAGGTCCTGGCTCTCAGCGAACCATCGGAGCTGGCCCAGCGCCCTCTCTCCCCACAGCTTCTCCTCGTCCCGGTCGGCGAATCCCCTGCGGTAGCGGCGCCACTTCTCACGCAGCAGGTCCTCAAGCCTGGAGGCCGTGCGTTCCTCCACGGGGACCGACGACATGAAGTCCCGGAGCGCGGCATGCACGTGGTCTCCCATCGTGTAGTACGGGCGCGGCCTGGCGTACGTGCGCGCCAGGTCGTCCACGTAGTGGAACTTGTACCGCCTCGGGCACTGCTCGAACATCCTCAGCCGGAACGACGAGGCCCTAAACACCGGAGCCCGCCTCCCGGATCAATCGCTCGCCGAACTCGAGGAGGAGCCGGGCCCGTTCCTTGCCGACCTTCTTGGATTCGAGATAGAGCCGCAGCGCTTCGAGGGGTGTGATGCCCTCGGCGCCGCGCGACCCGAGCCGGCTGCGCCGCTCCTGGTCCACCTCTTTCGTGACGGCGGCGATGTAGTAGGCGTCCGCGAGCGCCTTTCTGATCTCGCCTTCGCGGACCAGGCCCTCCCTCTCCGCCGCCACCTTGATCTGCACGCGGACTACGGCTCCCGAGATGTCGGTGCGGGCAAGGGCCCCGAGGACTGACTCCGTGGGGTCGAGAGTGTCGCCTTCCACCTTGACCGTCACGAAGCGCCGCGCGGCTACCGGGTGCAGGTCATAGGAACGCAGCCGGCGGCCCCGGGGCGCGGACTCGTCGATCTCGACGACGTAGAACCCCTTCTCCTGGCCCTCATCGCCGAAGTCGATGGTCTGCAGGCTTCCGGGGTAAACCGCGGGCACGGGGTAGTCGGTCTTCTGCCCGTTGTGCATGTGTCCCAGCGCGACGTAGTCGAACGCGGGGTTGGTCACCGTGCTCTGGTGGAGGACGTAGTCCCGCCCCACCAGCATAGACCGCTCCGAGCCCGCGACGGCTCCGGAATGCGCCAGATGACCGGCCAGTATGGCCGGGACGCCCGGGTCGAGTTTCTCCGCTTCGGCCTGAAGCCAGCCGGCCAGTATCTCCTGGATGCGCTCGTTGATCTGATCGAGAGACAGGTTCTTCGTCTCGTCCCTGGAGAGGAGCTTGCTGCGCCGTGCCCACGGGAGGGCCACGATCTGAAGCGGCCCGCTTCGCGTCTGGATGCGGTGACTCTCGGCCTGATCGGCCACGGTCACGTTCTCCACCGCCAGCGTG
>CAZNMB010000093.1:0-7031 GCA_964574095.1 uncultured Dehalococcoidia bacterium | reverse complement strand
TACCATGTATGCCATCGACGGGATGATCATTATCCATACGAGGGGATTGATGAGTGCGATGGCGCCGCCGGTAGCAGAGGACAGATGACCGGTGGGGCTCAGGATCCACTCCCAGGGATAGGATATGTCGGCAAGCTGCTGAGGCGTCAGCGTGTCAACGGAGAGCGCCCGATGGTACGACAGCATGTCGGCAATCCGGTCGATCGGGGAGAGCCACTCCCTGATCGCGGCGAAATCGACCAGCGGCATGAGCAGCACGAACAGCGCGACCGGCAGGACCGCCACATAGACCACCTCGACCGGCGACCTCTTGCCCCTCTTCACGACGAGCCAGTGAATGAGGATCACCCCGATCCCCAGAAGCCCGGTCATCTTGCACAGCCCGGCAAGCGCGAGAGACGTGCCGGATAGAACGTACCGGTCCCGCAGGTAGAAGAGAAAGGCCAGAAGCATGAACGCGACAGCGAACACGTCCAGAGTCGCCAGACCGGAGTGAACGAACGTCAGGCTCTCGAACACCAGAAGGAATGACGCCAGGAGGGCACAACTCATGCCCGCGAGCCTGCGGCAGATGAAGTAGAAGACCGCGATGGAGCCGACGGCGAAGGTTACCGAGGGGATTCTCCAGCCCCAGACGTTGTCTCCCAGGGCGGCGATTCCCGCCACTATGAAGAGCTTCCCCAGAGGCGGGTGTTCCGGGTGCGTGATCACCCCCTCGTGCAGAATGGCCCGCGCCTCGGGCACATAGTGGACTTCGTCCATGTAGGGCTCGTCCCAGTAGGGCAGCACAAACAGGTGCAGCGCCAGTACGACCAAGACCAGCCCGATAACGACGTAGCGCTCCCTGATCTTGAGCCAGCGAAGGGCCGCGAAGCGCGATGGTCTGGAGGCCGGGAGACGCCCGATTGGGGCCGCTTCCGGGGGACCGCCAGCGCCGCTGGCCACCCCGGTCTCAGCGCCAGGGGCCGTGACGCGTGCGGTCCTGGTCAGGTCCGCCCTGCACTGGTGACACCGGTACACCTTGCCGGGCTCGGGCGGATCCGGCAGGCGATTTCTGGCACCGCACTCAGGGCATTCAGTGACCACGTGATGAATCAGGCGACTGGAGATGGATCCAGGTGTCGTGTGAGACCTGTTGGCGTATTATACCCATCCGAAACGAATAGGGCAATCCAAGGTTCCGCTGGGGTGCTGTCTGCCTCCAGCCAGCGCGTGTGCGGTGTCGAGAGCGGTCAGAGGAGGCCGCCGGTCACTTCCCGGCAGAGTGCGCCTCTTCCATCTCGGCCTTGACGTAGTCCTCGTTGACCTGCCGGGCGGGGAAGCCCTGCGCCCGGAAGTCCTTGGGCGGGGCCACGGTGCAGATGTTGTCGAGCATGCCCATCTTGCTCAGGCGGTCATAGATCAGGGCCCAGGCGCAGTCCCGGTTGGGGTCGGTCTCGCACCTGCCGCCCTGGCTGCCGCCGCAGGGGCCATTGAGAATGCTCTTGGGGCACCTCGCGATGGGGCAGATGCCGGCGTAGCGGCCGAGCACGCACTGGCCGCAGGCGCGGCAGCGCTCCGCCCAGACGCCCTCCTCCTCCGCGATGCCGATGAAGCGGGTGTTGAGCGCGGGGATGACGGGGACGGGCTCGAACATATCGGCCATGAGCTGCACGCCGGCGCCGCAGGCCATGGAGAGCACGGCGTCGTAGGTCTTCGCCTTCTCCACGATGGGCTCGAAGTACTCGCGGTCGCACTGGCGCTGAATCGTTGCCTCGCCGATCTCGACCTCGCGGCCCTCGAGCTTGGCGGCCATCCGGAGCTCGGTGGCCAGCAGCTCCACCTCTTTCTCGCCCCCGGCCATGCACACGCTCACGCAAGTGCCACAGCCAACTATGAGCAGCTTCTTGTAGCCTTGGACGCTCTCCTTGATCTCAGCGAAGGGCTTCCTCTCTGCGACTATCATGCTACCTTCTCCCTCTCTTTCCTCAGAGGATTGGGCCCAAGGCGCCGCGCCCGCTCCGTCATCTCGTTAACGGCCCGGGCGAATAGCGGGGCATCCGAAGCCCCGATGTTGAACATCTCGATGCGCTCCGGCTCGAGTCCGATCTCCTGCAGCAGCTTCTTCGCCTGCCGGACTCTCTTCTTGGCTCTCAGATTTCCTTCCAGGAAATGGCAGTCGCCTTCCTCTCACCCAGCGACGAAGGCGGCGTCGGCCCCGTCCTCGAAGGCCCTGAGCAGATGGAGCGTGTCCACTTTGCCGGTGCACATGAGCTTGATCACGCGCACGTTGGGCGCATACTCCATCCGCATGGAGCCCGCCAGGTCGGCTGCCGAGTAGGCGCAGTAGTGACAGCAGAAGGCCACGACCTTGGGTTCGAAAGCCTCGCCCATGCTACCTTCCTTTCCTTTCCGGACTTAGCACAATACGGCGGTCTTGGCCAGCACCTGGTCGTCGGAGTAGTGCCTCAGGCGGATGGCCTTCCGCGGGCAGGCGCTGGCGCAGATGCCACAACCCTGGCATGCCGCCGGCTCGATATAGGCGACACCGTTCTCGTTGATCCGGGGCACGTTGAAGGGACAGGAGCGCACGCACGTCAGGCACGCCACGCACCGGTCGGGATTGACGACGGACACGACCCCCCCGACCATGAGGTGGGACTTGGACAGGATGGTGACAGCACGCGACACCGCCCCCCTCGCCTGCGCTATCGACTCGGACATCGTCTTGGGGGCGTGAGCGAGCCCGCAGAGGAACATCCCCTCGTTGACGAAGTCCAGAGGCCGCAGCTTCATGTGGGCTTCCATGTAGAAGCCATCCTGCGTGAGCGGCACCTTCAGCTTGCTGGCGAACCCCTCCGCATCCGGCTGGGGCCGGATCGCTGCGCTCAGGACGAGAATGTCCGGCTCCAGAACGATATCCGTGCCCAGGACCGAGTCGTAGACCTTTACGCGCAGCTTGCCCCCCTCCGACTCCAGCTCCGGCCTCCTGTCGATGTCGAAGCGGATGAAGGTCACCCCCTTGTCCCTGGCCTCGCGGTACTTGAGCTCCTTCATCGCGTACGTCCTGATGTCGCGATAGAGGACGTAGACCTCGGTGTCCGGGTCCGCGTCCTTCAGCTTGATGGCGTTCTTCACCGCATCGCTGCAGCACACCCGGCTGCAGTACATGTGGTCCTCCTCGCGGGAGCCGACGCACTGTATCATCACGACCGACTTCAGGCCCCTGACGTCCGGGCTGCCCGCGGCGATCTTCGCCTCAAGCTCGACCTGCGTCACTATGCGGTCGGACTGGCCATACTGGTACTCCACAGGCCGGTACTCGGCGGCCCCGGTGGCCAGGATCACGACGCCGTGCTCAATGCGATCGGTGCCGCCGTCGCTCGTCGCGATCGTCGTCGCGTAGTTGCCCACGTAGCCCGACAGCTCCTTGACCTCGGCGCCGGTGTACACCTTCACCTTCGGCTCCCGTTCGACCTGCTCCACCAAAGACGTGAGCAGCGCCTGGGGATCGGAGCCGTCCAGCGTGTAATACAGGTGCCTCAGGTTACCGCCAAGCTCACGCTCCCTCTCGACGAGCACCACCTCGAACCCCTGCGACGCGATGCCGAGGGCGGCGGTCATCCCCGCCAGCCCCCCACCGATGACCAGAGCGCTCCGCTTGATCGGAGAGGGCGACTCGTGCAGCGCCTCAAGGTTGACTACGCGCGCCACAGCCATTCGCACGAGGTCCCTCGCCTTATCGTTGGCCTCCGGCACGTGGGTGGCATGGACCCAGGAGCACTGGTCCCTGATGTTGGCCATCTCAAAGAGGAACTTGTTCAGCCCCGCCTCGCGGATGGTCTCCTGGAAGAGCGGCTCGTGCGTCCGGGGACTGCACGAAGCCACCACGACGCGATTGAGCCGGTTCTCCTTGATGATATCCATTATCCTGGTCTGGGTATCCGTGGAGCAGGTATACAGGTTCTCCTCGGCGTAGGCGACGTGGGGCAGGCTCCTGGCGTACTCGGCCAGGCCGGGCACGTCGATGACCCGGGCGATGTTCGTCCCGCAGCGGCAGATGAAGACGCCCACCCTCGGCTCCTCGCCGCTGACGTCGATCTCGGGTGGGTACTCTTTCTCCACCACCATCGTACCGCGTGCCTCGTGTATCCCCGCCGAGGCGAGGCAGGCTGCGCCACTGGCATGCATCACCGACTCCGGTATGTCCATCGGCGAGTCAAACGTGCCGGAGACATATATGCCGGGCCGCGACGTTGCGTTGGGCCGGAGCTCGTCCGTTTCACAGAAGCCGTAGCGGTCGAGGTTCACGGACAGTCTCTCTGCCAGTTCCTTCGTGGTCGGCGATGGGCCCAGTCCTACGGAGAGGACCACCATGTCGAATCTCTCCTCGCTGACACTCGTGTCATCGGCGTATCTGACAAGTAGGCTCCCATCTGATTCCTCGACAATGCGCGGCACCCTTGACCTCACGAATCGGACTCCGTGCTCCCGCTGCGCCCGTTCGTAGTATCTTTCGAAACCCTTGCCGTGGGCCCTTATGTCCATGAAGAATATGGTGGGTTCTATTTCGCTGGCGTGCTCCTTTGCGATAATGGCTTGCTTGATTGCATACATGCAGCAGACGGACGAGCAATACTCTCTGCCACAGGTCTCGTCCCTCGAACCAACACACTGGATCCACGCTATTCTCACGGGGTGGGCGCCGTCCGAAGGCCGCCGTACCTGGCCCTGATACGGGCCCGAGGCTGAGAGAATGCGCTCAAACTCCAAGCTGGTGACGACGTTCGGCATTCGCCCGTACCCGTACTCGGGCTTGATCCTGGCATCGAATGGCTCGAAACCGGGGGCCAGGATTACTGAGCCCACGTTCAGCTCCAGCTCCTCCTCCTTCATGGCGTGGTCAATAGCCTTCGCCTGGCACGCGGCCACGCACTGATAGCACTCGCTGCAGAGACCGCAGGCGAGGCACCTTTCGGCCTCGGCCTTCGCGGCCTCCGCGTCGAACTCCAGCGCCACCTCGCGAAAGTCCTTCTTCCTCTCTTCCGGCGACACCTTCGGGGTCCTGGCGCGGGCCCGTCTCTCGATCCCCTCCAGGGGCACCTCGACCTCGCGGAAATTGCGTTCGCGGCCCGCCCGCAGGTCGCCGCTACAGAGATACCTGTCGATCGATATGGCGGCCTCTTTGCCCTGGGCGATGGCCTGGATCACCGTGGCCGGACCGAGCACCACGTCACCGCCGGCGAACACGCCGGGGATACCCGTCTCCAGCGTCACGTCGTCCGCCTTGATCGTGGAGCCCCTGCCGACTTCGATGCCTCCGTTCGCGCCCAGGAAGGACAGGTCGGGGGACTGCCCGATCGCGGGAATCACCATGTCAACGTCGAGCTTGAACTCGGAGCCCTTGACCGGCACCGGCCTCCTGCGCCCGCTCTCGTCAGGCTCCGTCAGCTCCATCTTCACGCACTCGAGGGCCGAGACCTTGCCCCCCTTGCCGATGATCCTGGTCGGCGCGGCCAGGTACCGGAGCGCAACCCCCTCCTCCTCAGCCTCCTCGATCTCCTCCTCGGCAGCCGGCATCTCCCGGCGGGAGCGCCGGTACACGATGGACACCTCCCCGGCGCCAAGCCTCAGGGCGGTCCTGGCGGCATCAATCGCAACGTTGCCGCCGCCGATCACGGCCACCCTGTCGCCGACATTGACGGACTTGCCCAGATTGGCGTCGCGGAGGAACCCTACAGCGGGGACAACCCCTTCGAGGTCCTCACCGTCCACACCCATCGGGTTGTTCTTGTGAGCACCGGCCGCGATGAACACCGCCTCGTACCCCTGCGCCTTGAGGTCATCCAGGGGCAGCGAGTCGCCGACCGGCGTGCTCGTCCTGATCTCCACCCCGACCGACTTGATGAAATCGATCTCCGAGCTGAGAACGTCTTTGGGCAGACGGTACGACGGAATACCCACGGCCAGCATGCCGCCGGCCACCGGAAGAGCTTCGAAGACAGTCGGCTGATAGCCCCACAGCGCCAGGTAGTAGGCCGCGGTCAGGCCTCCGGGGCCCGAGCCCACAACGGCCACCTTCCTGTTCCTGCCCTCCAGCGCCATGGGCGGAGTGTCCTTCCCCGACGGCATGACCTCATCGGCGACAAACCTCTTGAGCTGGCAGATCGAGACCGGCTCGTCCACCCGGCCACGCGTGCACATGGTCTCGCAGGGATGCGTGCATATCCGGCCGCACACGGCCGGAAAGGGGTTCTCCTCCCTGATCAGGTCCAGCGCCTCCTTGTACTTGCCCGCCGCGATGAGCGCGACATAGCCCTGGACGCTGATGTGAGCAGGACAGGCAACCTTGCAGGGAGCCGTGCCGTTCTTGCTGATGGCGACCGCGCTGGGTATCGCCTGGGGATAGCGCTTGTACACCGCCTTGCGATCGGCAAGGCCTTGCTCGAACTCGCTCGGCACGGCCACGGGGCACACCTCGACACAATCGCCGCAGGAGCTGCACTTTGCGAGGTCGATGAATCTCGGCTTCTTCAGCACCTTGACCTTGAAATCGCCCTCCGCGCCCTCGATCGCCAGCACTTCGGCGTTTGTGATGAGCTCGATGTTGAGGTGCTTGTCCACCTCGATCAGCTTGGGTGAAATCATGCACATGGAGCAGTCATTGGTGGGAAACGTCTTGTCCAGCTGCGCCATCCGGCCGCCGATGGAGGAGTTCTCCTCGACCAGATAGACCTTGAAGCCGGAGTTGGCGAGGTCGAGGGCGGCCTGCATGCCGCTGATTCCCCCTCCCACTACCATCACGGCACCCACCTTGCCCCGGTTGCCCTGTCTTCCGTTGTTGCTCATGCCCGCATCCTGCGTCTATTTTGGCCCGATCTGTCTCACGAGCTAGTCGGCACACGCCGCGCGAACGAAACGCTATCTTGTCACGTCAGGTCCCGAAAGGTCGGCCATTCATGCCGCTGCGACACGCTGGATCTTCTGGATGAACCTATCCCGTGGACCGGTCTGGATCTTCGGCGTCTCCGTGAGGCTGGCTACCTCCTTCG
>CAZNMB010000092.1:0-7050 GCA_964574095.1 uncultured Dehalococcoidia bacterium | reverse complement strand
ACTCCATCTGCACGCTGGAGTTCGAGGACCACCGCCCGCTGTACGACTGGTTTCTCGAGGCGCTCGGAGCCTACCATCCCCAGCAGATCGAGTTCGCCCGCCTCAATCTCACCTACACGGTGATGAGCAAGCGGAAGCTGCTGCAGCTCGTCGAGCGCGGGCACGTGTCGGGCTGGGATGATCCACGCATGCCCACGATCTCCGGGCTGCGCCGACGAGGGTACACGCCCGAGTCGATACGGAGCTTCTGCGACCGCATCGGGGTAGCCAAGACCGACAGCACCGTTGATGTCGCGCTGCTCGAGCACTGCATACGGGAGGAGCTGAACAAGAGCGCACCCCGGGTCATGGGCGTGCTCCGCCCCCTTCGCCTCGTCATTGACAACTACCCCGAGGGCCAGACGGAGGAGATGGACGCCGTGAACAACCCGGAGGACCCGGGAATGGGGACGAGGAAGGTCCCGTTCTCTCGCGTCCTCTACATCGAGAGGGATGACTTCCGGGAAGACCCCCCGAAGGAGTTCCACAGGCTGGCTCCCGGGCGCGAGGTACGGCTGAGGTACGCGTACCTCGTCACCTGCGTTGACGCGGTGAAGGATGAGCGCACCGGCGAGGTCGTGGAGCTGCGCTGTACCTATGATCCGCAGACGCGGGGCGGCTCGACTCCGGACGGGCGCAAGGTGAAAGGCACCATCCACTGGCTCTCCGCAGCCCACGCTCTCGAGGCTGAGGTGCGCCTTTACGACCGGCTGTTCACGGTGGCGAATCCCGGTGAGGTGGTGGAAGGTGCGGGTTTCGAAAGCGTCCTCAATCCGGGCTCCCTCGAGACCGCAACAGCGTATGTTGAACCGAGCCTGGCGGGTGCCGCTCCGGGGGCCCGCTACCAGTTCGAACGACTGGGCTACTTCTGCGTCGATTCCGCGGACTCGACCGCCGAGCGGCTTGTGTTCAATCGCACCATTGCCCTGCGCGACACGTGGGCCAAGATCGAGAAGAGGCTCTGACGGCGCGTCCGGGGCCGACTAGCCGGAGCGGTCGGCGCCAACCAGCCGCAGCGCAGCCTCCAGGTCCGGGGGGATCTCGGACCTGAACTCAACCGGCTGCCCCGTGGAAGGCAGCTGGAAGCCCAGCCGGTGGGCGTGGAGGAACTGTCTTCCCAGCAGCGGTGACCGTTTCCCGTACACCGGATCGCCGAAGACCGGGTGGCCGATCGCCGCGAGGTGTACCCTGATCTGGTGCGTGCGGCCCGTCTCCAGCGTCGCCTCGATCAGCGTGTGGCCCTCGGGATACCCCAGCACCCTGTATCGCGTGCGCGCTTCCCTGCCACCGGAGACCACGGCCATACGCTTTCTGTTGGAGGGATTGCGGCCGATTGGGGCGTCGATCACGCCGGTCTCGGGAGACAGGCATCCGGTGACCAGAGCGACGTATACCTTCGTGACTGAGCGCTGCTTGATCTGGCGGGACAGGCTCGCGTGTGCGGTGTCGTTCTTGGCGACCACTATCAGCCCGGACGTCTCCTTGTCCAGCCGGTGCACGATGCCGGGACGGAGCAACCCGTCGATGCCGCCGAGATCGGGGCACCGGGCGAGCACGGCGTTAACCAGTGTGCCAGTGTACTGGCCGGGAGCCGGGTGTACCAGCATACCAGCAGGCTTGTTCACCACCAGTATGTCGCTGTCCTCGTAGATGATCTCCAGAGGGATGTCCTCCGGGACGAGCGAGGTCGGAGACGGCGGCGGTATGGAGGCGGCAACCTTCTGCCCGGCGTGCAGCCTGTGGCCTGGCTTGACCCGGCCCCCGTCGGCGGTGACGCGCCCCTGGTCGATGAGCTTCTGCGCGTACGCCCGGGAGATGAGGCAGCGCTCCGCCACGTATGTGTCGATCCTGGCGCCTGCCTCGTCTACAGTGAACTCCAGCCTCTTGTCCATGAGCGCGACGGACTTCGGGCCTGCGTCCTCGCTAGCGCGTCCGGATCGGTGCCTCGAAGAGCAGGTAGTAGACGATAAGGACTGTCCCCACGACTATGGCCGAGTCGGCGAGGTTGAAGACCGGCCAGGCGCCGACATCTATGAAGTCGGTCACTTCGCCCAGGCGCACGCGATCGATCAGATTGCCCACCGCGCCCCCCAGCAGGAGGCCGAGCGCCACCTTGAGGAACCGGCTGCCCGGAGGGAGATAGCGCAGATAGAGCACGAGGGCGACGATCGCGATCACCGCCGCCAGGGCCAGCAGGAAGGCCTGGTTGGCGAAGAGCCCGAAGGCCCCGCCGGTGTTGGTTGTGTAGGTGAGCCGCACGAGCCCCGTGTCCGGTATCGATTGCCCCGGGTCCATGTTGGCTCTGACCAGGTACTTGCTAAGCTGGTCGGCGGCGACCACGGCCAGAGAGATCAGGAACAGGGGCAGGGCTCGGGTCACGCTGTGGTCCTGGGTTTCCGTATTCACCACTGCACTACGCCCGGGCTTGAGAGTTCCCCTTCCGGTTCTGAGTTTAGCACACCTGGCCATGCCGGACAATGACGCGTTGACACCCGCCCGGGCGGCTCCTAGAATCGGCTCGTGGCCGTCGCCAGGGGTTCCTACGCTCTGGTCCTCGCTCTGGACTCGGGGGCCGATATCCCTGTGGGCAGCCTCGGGTCCCGCTTCTTCCCGCCAGGCTTCTACGTGTATGTCGGAAGCGCGCTGGGGGGACTGTTCTCGAGAGTGCGGCGCCATGTCCGGGGCGGCGGCAAGACCCACTGGCATGTCGACTACCTGCGACGGCACGCCGGCGTAGCCGAGGTGTGGTATCTCGTTTCCGACGCCAGATGGGAGTGCGCGTGGTACCGCACAGTCTCAACCATGCCCCGGGCCGGGGTGCCGGTGGCGGGATTCGGCTCGTCAGGCTGTGGCTGCGCGTCTCACCTGGCGTACTTCGCCTCGATGCCCTCCTTCGAGGACTTCCGCCGCAGGCTCGGGGGCCACGGCCTGGAGCTGCAAAGGTTGACGCCGGAAGCTGAAGAATGGGGCCGGCATTTCGTGACCGGCTACAGCTCGGTTGAGAAGAAACCGGCTGCCGCGCGGCCGATCCTGTCCTCGCGGCCCCACCAGAAGTGATCGGCGCCGGATACCACCTCGTACAGCTTCGGGTCGGGGAGCTTCTCCATTAGCGCATCGAGGTCGTCCGCCGGCAGGGCCAGGTCCTCGCTGCCCCACATCAGGAGCTTCGGCTTCTCGTAGGTTTCCAGAGGCGAACCGGGCGAGAGGATGGGCGATACCAGGGCCAGAGCCTTCACCTGCCCGGTCTTCGCTGCCGCCTCGATGGCGACCACGGCGCCGAAGGAGTACCCGCAGAGGCCGACCCTCTCTCCGTCAACCCCCTCGGCCGACGTCATGAACTGGAGAGCGGCGGCAACGTCGTCCTGCTCCCCGATCCCGCTGTCATGCGCTCCCTGGCTTCCGCCGACGCCACGGAAGTTGAATCTGAGGGAGGCGATGGCGACCTGCGACAGCGCGTGGCACACGGCCAGCACTACGTTGTTGTCCATCATGCCGCCGTAGAGCGGGTGGGGGTGGCACACCACAACCGCGGGGAAGGGGCCTTCCCCCTGCGGTTCGCTGTACACGCCCTCCAGCGAGAGGTCTCCGCAGCGAAACGAAACGGGTGTCTCGGTCATGTGGCGAAAGCCGGCCCCGGCGCCGATGAGGACCGGGGCCGCGTGCTATTGTAGCACAGTCCCGCTCCACGCGGACGTACCACCATCCGACCCACCTATAGTTACGGCACGGAGCTGCGCCGGCCAGTACGATTTCCTCATTGACGGGGAGCCTCCGGGCCGGTACGGTGAGCATACAGGGAAGCTGCCTGCCGAAAGGCAATGGGGAGCACGCAGATGAGCATGAGAGTCAGAGCGAGAGTATTGATCCCGGTCGCGCTATTCGTCGCCGTCGCGATTCCGGCGTTGCTCATTCCCACAGGCGCAGGCCACGACACCGGGCCCGCGCTGCCTTCCCAGACCAGCGTGAGCGAAACCGACCCGCTGAAGTGGGAGACGGGCTCGACACCGAGCGACAGCGAAGGCCGGGTAACGCCCGAAGAAGTAAGCCAGTGCCTCGAGTGCTATCTGGGCGACTGACCATGGCTCCTGCCGGGGTCACCCACCTCAAGCGGAACGCGCGCCGCGCCTAGCCGCATCGCGGCAGGCGATCGGCCGGCGGCAGCGTGAACGTCAAGCCGTACTTGCCCCCCGTCGCATCTTCGCATTGCAGAACCAGGTAGGTCTCCACGGTGAGGTCGCGCGGCCGCAGTTCGAGATGGGTGCCATCCGAGTAGCGGAAGAAGCATCTCTCCCCCGGCGGTATTCCCCCGTGGCAGGGGTGTGTCGGGTCGTCGGTGGGGCTGACCACGGCCTCGCCCTGGGGAAGGTAGCGGAATCCGACTATCGTGAGAGTCGAGTTGCCGACATTCCGGATCGTCATGTCGATGCTTATCGAGTTGCTGAGCGTGAGACATGCCGTGTCGATGCTGGCGCGCAGGCTCCGGTCCTGGCGAGTCTGGCGGATGTCTTCTGCGGATAGCGTTGGCTTCGGCTCCGCAGTAGGGCTGGCCGTGTTGTTTCCCGGAGGGTAGGCACCGCCGCCGGCATCCGAAAAGGGCCCTATTCCGGCGTATGCGGCGGCTGTCAACCCCACCAGGACCGCTACGACAACGGCGGAGAACGCCGCCGCCAGGCGGTACTCCCGCAGGCCTGGTCTCCGGTACCTCCACAGCGCGATCAGGTTCCAGACTGCTGCGAGCGCCGACGCGCCGATGATACCGAAAGCCCCGGGGCGGCTGATCTGGTCCCCGTGCGACGCCGTGTAGGCCGTGATCCCGATGCACAGGACAGCCGGCACGGCGAACGGTGACAGGGAGGAGAGAATCCTGCGGCGCGTCAATCTCGGCTCACTCTCTTCGTGTACCCCCGTCCCATGTCTAGTTCGCGGAGCGGAGGGATCAGGGATCCCCCACTGGCCGATGCTCCGGCGGACTCTTCCTGGACGACAGCGACATTCTAGCCGACGGCGGGCAGCGGCACAACAGCCCGGATCACGGCCGCGCCTACGTGAGCCACAGGTACACGAAGTAGGCCAGCACAGCCAGGACTGCGACGAAAGCGAGTACCATCGCAACCTGCAGCATGCAGCCGACGGCGATCGCCTTGACGGGCAGAAGCACGATCTTCAGCAGCAGCCTGCCGGCGAACCACAGCAGCCTGAAGGGCAGGAACAGGGCCGAGAAAAGCATGGCAGGATTCTACCAGCCGCCCGCAAACATGGCAACAGCACGCCGGGTCTCTTCCCGCCCCGGGGGCGTTGCCGTCGGAGGTCCCCCAAAAGGGCTATCAGCCGCGCTGTTTCCCAGTACCTTCTCGTCATTGACACGCAGACCGGGGCTTCGTATTCTGAAGCTGACCATGAAGCTTTGGACGGATGCCCTGTTCCTCTTTGCCGTGGTCGCGGGGATTGTGTATGAGTTCCTCTACGAGCCCGCGCGTGACATCGTTGCCTGGTGCGTGAAGGCTGCGATCACTGCGACCACAGGCACCTGGCGAAGGATAGCCGGCGAGCACGCAACCGGCGTCTCGTGACGGCGGCGGCCGCTCTGCACATCCCTCAGGTGGCCCCTCGATCTCCAGCGCCGGACATACGTGTGCCCGGCTGCCGGGCAACCCGTCGCCTCGCGGCCTAGACCGGGGACGGCCCGCCCGCTCCGCGTTCAGCGAGCTCGCGAGCCTGCTGGCTTCCGAGCCATTTCCCCTGGCACTGCCGGCTGCACCACCTGATCTTGTGGCCTCTTCTCTCCATACGCCGCACGATGCCCGGTGTCCGGGAGAAAGGCTTGCCGCAGACCTCGCACTTGTAACCTATCCGGCGTGACTCCCGCCGCCTCTGCCGGGCTCGCGCCCAGCACTCGGCGCAGTACTTCAGCCGGTAGGCGGTCTGCGTCACTCCGTTGCGGCGCACTCGTATCGTTCGGCCGCAGACCCGGCATGCGCTGGGCTTGCGCCTGCGCGCGCCCGCCACCTGCCGGATCCGCTCCCGGGACACGCCCAGCAGCCGACCGATCTCCGCGTAGGTGAGCGTGGGGTTGACCTGCAGAATCCTCGCAGTGCTGTCCCTGACCAACGTGTCACTCATCAGGCTAGTCCCCTGACTATCGCTATGAGGTTGGAAATGACCAGCGCGCCGAGCGCCGCGACGAATGCGAGCAGCATCACCACCGCGGCTGTCGATATTCTCGACCGAGCCTTTCCGCCCGTCGAAGGCCTCTCATCCGCCAACCGCGGGCCGCTCCGTTGCGCCGGGCCTTCCCGAATTGTCCTGTCCTCTCTCATTTCCCTGCCCCGAAGGACTCCCTCTGCTTCTCATTGTAAGAAGGCCGGCTTAGCATCGCATAAGCCGACGCTTAGCCGAGGATTAGAACCCGCCTCTGCGGGGGCGAGCCTTCTGCCTTCCTCGGTTACCATCGTAGGCGAATGGGAGGAAAAGGTATGTGACAAAAGTCCGCGGCGCGAGCGCCGGCATAGGGTCCGCCCGTGGCCGGGAGCGAGGCCCACGGCCAAGATGGCCGTGCCACGGGGGACAGGCAAGAAGGTGAAGCCCCGGGACCAGGTGCCGGGGCTTGGATTGTTAGGGTTTCGTAAGATGGTCGTTATCTATTTGTTAGCTTCTCCCCCCGGTCTTTGCGGTACTGTAAGGAGGACAGCGTATGGTAGCGTTGCATACGACCCACCGGTAGGCAGCGCGCGAGTCAACGCTGTGGAGGAATGTGCCGTGACTGACGAGAACTTGACGCTGCGGGTGACGCTGAAGATCGATGGGCAGTGGGCGGGCCACCAGACCAGGGAGGAACTCATCGAGTCCATCAGGGTCCGGCTGGACACGAGTCTGGGCTTTCGGGGGTGGACGGAGCGGGTCAAGGTGATGGAGAGGCGTGGCGGAACGACCCGGTTCACGTAGCCCCCGGGGGCGGCGATCCCCCTGAGTCCCGGGTCCGGCTTCCTCCGGGCCCGGGCTTCCTCTGCGCCG
>CAZNMB010000091.1:1677-7074 GCA_964574095.1 uncultured Dehalococcoidia bacterium | reverse complement strand
CATAGCAGTCCGGGCGACGAAGGCCAGACCCGCGCCCGGCACCGCGACCCTCCCGACCGGGCCCTCGACTCGCCGACCTGCCCCCCGGCGCCCTCAGGGGCGCGTCAGATGCTCTTGTTGGCGGTCACGTCCCAACCGGCCTCGACGTTCCCCTTGGCTTTGCCGGTTGTGTCAAACTCCGTGTACTTCCACTCGATCTTGCTGTAGTTGAACGATACTTCTTCCACCGGTCGCTCGTCCCCGCTGTCGGCGGAACCGGTGACGCTCACCGCGCTGACGATCACGTCGGTCATCGTGTATACCATGAACTCCTGCTTCTCCCCTGAGACGCGGCACACCTCCAGGCTCACCTCGGTTATGTGCGCGCCGTTGCAGCAGTAGAGCGCCAGCTTGGGCGACGACTTGTCCAACGGCTTGGTGATCGTGAAGTCCTCGTGCTCGCTTGCTTCCGCGGATCTTGCTGAACCCGAGGTCGCCGCCGTCGCGGGCTGGGACACGCCATGGCTGTACGACAGGACGTCAATCCAGTCCTTGTGCGCGTCGTCCGTCGATTCGCCGTTTATGCCGGAGATGCGCACGAACGCCGCATACCCGGTCGCCATCTCCTGCTCCAGAGGTGATGGGGCGAAAGGCCCTGAGCCGGGGATTGACGCGGCGACGGAAGCCGCGGGAGACGCCTCGCCGGGCGCGGGCGTCGGCGAAGCTGTGCCGGCGCAGGAAGTCGCGAGGGCGAGCGTCATGATCCCTGCTACGACAAGCAGGGCGGTCTTCGAGAGCAGTCGTCCAAGTGCTTTCTCTGCCATTCTGCCACCTCCATTCTCAGCCGATCTCGACTGTGCTGACTCGCGCGCAACGTCTGCCTGTCACAGCATTCAGCACCCCCTTCGATCCGGTCATCTCGAACGCTATCCCCGGGTGAGCTCTACCAGCGCTGATCGAAGTCCTCCGCCAGATCGGATGGTCTCTCGTAGACAAAGCCTTCCCAGTACTGCCTCAACGTCCCGTCGTCCAGGGTGTCCGCCCAGGTGTAGGTCTTGCCCGCGGTCACCTCGAGTGCGGCCGCGGATCCTTCGCCGCTGTAGACGATCAGCCACGCGTGGTTGCACTCCGCAAAGCTCTCCCGGGTCGCTTCCAGATTGCCGACGACAATGAGGGACACAATCCCGCTGTCCGCGAGGCTCTCCCAGATGTCTGCCGCCATGTCATCGCAGTCCGCCTCTCCCGGCACGTATGCATGAGTGCGGTAGTACAGGGAGTTCACATCCGCTATCTCCGAGTACAGTTGCGGCGCGCGCCCCTTCCAGTCCACATTCCAGTACTGAAGGGCATCGCCCAAGTCCCCGATCGGGATGCTGTGGATCGCCCCTGACGGCTCCGCACCCGGAGCCGGGATCGAAGTCGCCGCGCTGCTGCAGGAGACGAACGCGAGCAGCGCAAGGCCCGAGACCAGAAGAAGCCTCACCCCAACCTCCCTGCGCCCGCGACGTATACCGGGGACTCGCTCGTTCGCCCGATAGTCGTCCGGGTTGGCGCGGAGTGAGCAACTCTGCCAATGAAGCGCGAACGCGGGGTATCGCTAGCCCAAGCAGGCGAAAGCCTGCCGCTCGAAAGTGCCAGCGGCGCCAGCTTCGGCCCGGTGGTCCCGCGTGCCCGCCTTATTTCTTGGACGAGATGAGTTCCCCGAGGCCGGCCAGGACCGCTCCGCCGAACACGCCGAAGAAGAGTCCCTGAAGAAACAGGGCGAACTTCGCGGTACCCGTCGCGTAGTCTGTCCCTACGGCGGCGAAGATGCCCCACAGGAGCCCGATCACGGCTGCCGCTATCGCGCCGTAATTGAGCAGCTTGACCACCGTGAACTTGACATTGACGTGGACCTGTTTCTCTTCCATTCTGCACCTCTCCTCTCATTCGTGCCCCGTCGCCGGGGCGGGCATCCCTCAAGATGCCCGGCACTATTGTACCACCTACCACAACTACCACAAAGCCCAGCATTCCTCCCATTCGAGAAGGAGACGCCGTGCACGGCCAGGGATGGCCGTGCCACATCGGGCATTCCTCCCCTTCTAGAAGCGAACGCCGCATCGACGGGCCCGATCCAGGGCGGGCCCCTGCCGGTCGCGGGAAGGTGCTACAATGGTCGGGGGCAGGGCATCGTGAACGGCAAGGCATTTCAGGACTGCTTTCCCGACCATCTGAGCTACTGCTACGGCTGCGGCCGGCTGAACGAGCACGGCCTGCAGATCAAGAGCTACTGGGACGGGGACGGCTCCATCTGCGTCTTCAACCCGAGGCCGTATCACATCGCTGTCCCCGGATACGTGTACGGCGGCCTGCTGGCCTGCGTCATCGACTGCCACTGCGCGTGTACCGCCGCGGCGATGCAGTATCGCGCTGAGGGGCGTCCAGTCGGCGAGGGGCCGTTGGTGGTCTTCCTGACGGCGTCACTGCACGTCGATTACCTGCGCCCGACACCGCTGGGTGTACCGCTGGTGGTGCGCGCGTCCGTTACCGAGAGAAAGGGCCGAAAGGCCGTGGTCGAGGCGACAGTGACGACGGATGAAGGCGTGTGCGTCCGCGGGGAGGTGGTGGCGGTGCAGGCACCGCGGCACCTGCTCTCAAGACAGGCGTGACCTGCCCTCCGAGAGGTCGTCCGGGGAGAGCGGGCACCTTCCCCGGCCCTTCATCGGACCTCGTTCCTGAGGATGCCGTAGAACCTGTCTTTCGCGCCCCGTTCGATCCAGGGACAGTGGCCGCATTCCTCCAGCAGGATGAAGCGGAAGTCTTCCAGAACGCGGGAAAGGGGTGCCTTGACCCCCGCGGAAGGGTGGGGATCGTAGTCGCCGTGGATGGCGACCACGGGACACCGGATCTTCTTCCCCAGCCCCAGGAGCTTCCCGCTGCTTCTCAGCTCCGCGAGCTGCTGCCATACGCTGCGGTAGATGTCATAGCGGCATTCCAGTATCTCGCTGTCGTGGGGCAGCGGGTCGTAGGAGTCGGCCCTGGACATCAGTTCCCCGAGTCGGGCCAGAGACGTGTCCTTGTCTCCAACGGCGGGGTCGTCCAGGGCCGCCATCAGGGAAAGGGCTTCCTTTCTCTGATCGTCATCAAGCCGGCCCAACCGGGTGTCCATGATGCCTGCGGCATATCTCTCCTCGTAGGGCCCGCTCCCGATGAGCACGAGTCTCCCTACAAACGAGGGATGGCGGGCGGCGAAGATGAAGCTGAGCATGGCCCCCCAGGAGAAGCCGATCAAGGTGACGGGAAGGGCCCCGTCCTTCTCCAGGACGGCCTTCAGCTCCCGTACCTGCCCCTGGAGCGTTGCCGCCGTCTGCAGCGGTTCCAGTACACCTGTAGTGGAGGAAAGCTCTCGGGCTACAGGCGCCATCTCTCCGGGCGCGCCGGGACCGCCGTGTACGACAGCCACGGCGAAGGGCCTGTTTCCGTATCTCCTCAGAGGCTCCATGTGCTTGCCCAGTATAGCCCCTTTGCAGTCGGGAAATAAACAGGCGCCCCGTTCCGAGCCCGCCCGGCATCGCGCTCCGCCCTCGCACGAAAAAAGGCCCGCGCGTTGTCACACGCAGGCCTTTTTGCGCCGGCAGTATCGCCCGGCGGCTCTACCCGGCGGTCACCTAGTGGTCTATGCTGCGACTTCTAAACGGTCGCCAGGCATCTCCTGATTCTGCAAGCCCGGGCAACTACCTCCCGCAGATCGTTGCAGAACTTCTTCTGCTCCTTGAGGCTTCTCAACGGCGAGTACTTCTCGAGGGCGATGCCTTTTGACTCCATCCATTCGAGATGGTGTTCGTACAGAGTGAGGGTGCTGGCCATGTGCCTGGCCAGGATGGCGTCGGAGGCCGTCGTAAAGCCGCAGACAGGGCACCTGTATTCCATGTTTCCCGCTCCTTTGTCGATCCTCTGGCCCCACTCTAGCCGTCGCAGGTGAGCATTTCAATGGCGATTTCGTACAGCGAGCCGGGTCGGATCGTAATTGGCCTGGGGGCATGCGGATGTACCACCATTATCAGGTGTCGAGTCATGGGCCTCCGGCAGCGTGCACCCTCTTCATATCCAGGCTGGGAAGCAGGAACAGGCCGGTTCTGACTGGGGGAACCATCGTCATGTATGCCATCGACTGAAAAGCGGAGGAAACCCCGGAAACCTGACAAAGAGACTTCTGTCACATACCCTACGCGGCCCAGCCCGTAGAATGAACCTACGCAGCGAGCGTGCTCCGGCCCGAAGCAGTTGGCTGATTGTGTCTTGCGCCTGCGAATAGGTGAGGTCGGGCTCCTCGGGTGGACAAGCGGAGCCGCCAAACGGACTGTGACGCTGCCGGTCGGGCGTATTGCGTGTCCGCGCTCCATTGTCGGCGCGTGCTGCTGCGCGGCGGCGGGCTCCAATCTATGCCGCTGAAAGGGGTTGTTGGCGATGAGACATTTGATTGCACCGGGGATTGCGTTGCTCTTCGTTGCGACTCTGGCAGGCACGATTGCCTGCGCGGGCCCATCGGCAAGAGACAGCGATTCCCCTACTCTGGAAGAGCTGCGGACCGTGGAGATCAGGGAGTACAACGGGACTGACCTTTCCTCGATTGTGGCTTTCAGGGAGAACTCCATCAAGGGGCCGCAGTTCGTGGACATGGACAGCTACAGCCTCAAGGTCACGGGCCTCGTCGATACCCCCCTGGAGTACGCGTACGCTGACGTTATCGCCGATCATCAGAACTACGAGAAGGTCGTGACCCTCGATTGCGTCGAGGGCTGGAGCGTGACGATACTCTGGGAGGGAGTCCTGGTCAAAGACCTGATCCAGGAGGCCGGGGTGTCACCGGACGCGAAGGTGGCGATCTTCCACGCATACGATGGATACACGACCTCCGTGCCCATCGAATACCTGGTGGACAATGACATCATGATGGCCTACAAGATGAACGGAGTCCTGCTGCCGCCGGAGAGAGGCGCGCCCTTCCAGCTCGTCGCGGAGAGCAAGTGGGGGTACAAATGGATCAAGTGGATAACCGAGATAGAGCTGTCCGACGATACCGGGTATGAAGGGTATTGGGAAAGCAGAGGCTACTCCAACACGGGCGACCTGGGTGGGAGCTTCTTCGGGAACTAGCGTGACCTATGGACAAGCGACGTATCAGGCGGGTGAAGCGAGCCGTACGCTGGTCCCTGGCTGTCCTGGTGGTCGCCTACATCGTGACCGGCTTCGGCATTACTGAGGCCAGGACCGTTGAATCGCTCACGTTCGGTCTGCTGGACAAGTACTGGGCATTCAAGATCCATATGAATCTCGAGATTCCCTTCATCAGCCTGCTGGCGCTGCACATACTGCTGTCCCCTGCCATCAGGGCCTATTCCGCTCTCAGAAGACGCTTCATCGATTGAGGCGCTC
>CAZNMB010000091.1:0-1577 GCA_964574095.1 uncultured Dehalococcoidia bacterium | reverse complement strand
CCTGCCATCAGGGCCTATTCCGCTCTCAGAAGACGCTTCATCGATTGAGGCGCTCTACGCCCGGCCTCGGCTCGCACCTCCTCAGGTCTGCGCCGCAGCGGCCCCTCAAGTCCGCCCCCGTTTCTCATCGGATCCGAAGGCAGTGCCGGGCCACGAACCGGTGTTGCGGTTCCGGCAAAGTCGATGGTACAATCCCCTGCATCAATGCAGGAGGAGACCCATGAGAAGGCTCGCAGCCTGCGCGGCACTTCTGCTACTGTCCGTATCCGTGGTCGGCCTGCCCTCGTGCGGGAGCGGCGGAGAAGAACTACCCTCAGCGGGGGACGGCCCCCAAGGGCAGACTGGGCTGGTGGAGGGGCCGGAGTATGATTTCGGCGTGATCGAGAGCTCCGACAACGACGGCGACGGTACCGCGGACGCGTATGTCCTCTCTTTCGAGCGAGAGGAGGTAGCCGACGATCTCTTCCTGGAACGGACTGTCGGGTATACGAAACAGGACGACGGCTTGTTCGTCGGCGAAATCGTGCTCCACTTTGAAAACGAGGGGGCCGGCACGGCAAGCCATACTCACGTGGAGTACATCCCCAAGGAGTTCGCCGCGTCTGTGGATGACCTCGTGTTCTCAGTCCCCCCGTCGGAAATCCTGGACCCGGACCCCGAATGCGCGTGGAAGCTGGGCCCGGCGGGGCCGGGCGAGGTGCTGCCAGACTGGGAGGGCGGGAAGGTTGACATTCGCGTAACGTCGTCAACGCCTACCACGCCGGACGCGGCGGAGGACAGCCTCGTGGCATACACTTTGGAAGAAGGTGGACGCAAGTGCGAGAGCATGGGAGGGGAGGCAGCGAAGCTGTGCGCCCTTGAACTGTTGCGCGGCTATCGCGATACGGAGGAAGTGCAGGAGTCTGCCGGCGAGCTCAGCCGCAGGGATGCGGGTGAAGCCATCATGCTGGCGGTCATCAAGCGGGACCTGGACGAGTGCTCCTTGCTGTCACCGGAAGCAGGTGCCCTCTGCCGGCGGCTTGCCTTCCAGACGCTTCTCCGCGACTGCGAGCAGGTGGCCACGGCAACCGGGCGCTCCGACTGCGTGCGAGGCTATCTGTACGCCATCAGCGATGAGGAAAGAGGAGGAGTGTGCCAGTGTCTGGCCGACGAGGCACTGCGCGATGAATGCCTGGGGACAGCCGACCCCTCCGTCTGCGAGGACATCGCGGACCCCGGGCTCAGGGCCCAGTGCCTCGCCTACATCGCTGCGACCGAAGGCGACGCGTCCATCTGCGAGAGCATTGAAGGCGCTGCGGAGAGGAATGGATGCCTCCGGAGAATCGCTGAGGCCACGAAGGACGCCGGCCTCTGCGATGACATCACGGACCCGGAGGCCCGGGACTACTGCAGGTCCCAGGTTGCGGTCGCAGCGGGGGACCTGTCCCTGTGTGACGATATTGGCGATGCCCATCTCAGGAACGGGTGCATCGCCACCATTGTCTACCAGTCCGAAAGTATCACGGACGCCGGGATCTGCGACAAGATAGTCCCTGAGTTCCTGGCCAGCTTGGATGAGTATGACACGTTTCCCAGGG
>CAZNMB010000090.1:0-7076 GCA_964574095.1 uncultured Dehalococcoidia bacterium | reverse complement strand
CTCCGCTGCCCGTCGATCACCACGTATCGCCCCACGGCCATCTCCTCGATCGGGGTGCCGCTGTCCAGCTTGACCGCCATGCCGCCGGTCAGGGAGCCGCCGACCACGACGCCCAGGCGCTCGCCGCGTTCCCCTTTCTCGCTCACGGTCTGATCCTCCTCAGGACTGCATTGAGCCGGTTGAGCTCGCCGCCGAGCTGCACGGCCAGCTCCTTCCCCGCCCGCACCAGAAACCCGCGCCCGTCCTCATGAGCGCTGCTCGCCCGGCGCAGGCAGGCCGAGACCACTTCGTCGGCCTGCGCATCCCCGGCGCCGAGGAGGATGGTGAGGAAGTCCAACGACTGTGTGAAGCGGCATACCTCCTCGGGGCTGCAAACGTGGACGAAGCTGTGGACCCGCGGCGGGCGCGGCGGCAGGTAGTGACGCACCTCGTCTCCCTCTGCGTGCCCGACCACCAGGGTCTCGAATGTCGAGCGCAGCAGCCTCGCGAGCTGCGGATGCTGCCGGTAGATGCTCTCCTCGTCCGGCTCGTCCTTGCCCCTCGCCACGGGACGGCGCCCCGGGTCTACGCTCACCGTGCACGCGTTGCAGACGACACCATAGATGTCCACCTGCCCGTCGCTGGTCTTCACCAGGCCGCCCAGGGGCGGCGGCGCGTGAAGCTCGTAGCACTCGGCCGTGAACCTGCCGGTGCCCGCCTCGATTACCTCACCTGTCTTGCCTGACGACATCGTTCTCCTTGCGGCCGGGCGGCAGCGGTCCGGCCCGGGTTCTCCTCGTCCGTATCCCATTGTACGGGGTTGTCAAGCACGTACCGGCTACGGCGCCTCCGCAGATCACGGCCCATCCGCCCTCATCCTCCGAAGCGCTGCAGGACCTTGTACACGGCGTCGGCGCCGAAGGATACCGTCTCCGCCGGGATACGCTCGTCGGCGGCGTGAATGACCTGCTGGAAATCGAAGCCCGGAGGGAGCTTCATCGGTATGAAGCCGTATGTCTGGATACCCAGCCGCGAGAGGAAACGCCCGTCCGTGACCGCGGTCAGCAGCAGGGGCATGGGTATCCCTTCCGGATCGGCCTCCCGCAGGACGCCGGCCAGGGTGTCGAACAGCCCCATGTCGGGCTCGGGGAATCCGGGGTCGTAGCGGACCACCTCCAGCTCCACTTCGTCGCCGACGATCCGGCGCAGCTCCGCCGTGAACTCGTCGGGGCCGAAGCCCGGGAGCAGGCGCCCGTCCAGATGCAGAACGATCTCGGACGGGATGACGTTCACCTGCACCCCGCCCTCGACCATCGTCGCGTTGACCGTGTTGCGCAGCAGGGGTTCGAAGAGCTGCACCCTGTTTCCCAGGACTCGGAGCATCGGCCCGGCCAGCGCCGGGTGCAGCAGGAGGCGAAGAGGAAGGCCGGTGGTCGGCGGCAGCGCCGAGGCCATTACTTCGATCATGCGGCGCGCCGTGGGGGTGACGTGCGCCGGCAGGCGGCCGCGGTCCAGCCTCCCCAGTACGTGAGCGAGCCGGGCCATGGCGCCCCCGCGCAGCGGAAGGGAGCCATGCCCCCCGGGACCCCGCACCGTCGCCTTCGTCCAGCAAATCTGCTTCTCCGTCACCTGGATGGGATAGAACCGTCTGCCACCGACGTGCAGCGTGAAGCCGCCGAACTCCCCGAGGGCGTAGCGGATTCCCTGGAACTGCTCAGGGTGTTTCTCGACGAGGAACCCGGCCCCGAAGTCCGCGCCCCCCTCTTCGTCGCTGAGGACGGCGAGAACGACGTCTCCGGCCGGCACCAGGCCCTCGGCTCGGGCCCGGAGAAACGCCGACAGCAGCATGGCGACGCCGCCCTTCATGTCCAGAGCGCCCCGGCCCCAGACGTAGCCGTCAACCAGTCTCCCTTCGAACGGCGGGTGCGTCCAGGTCTGGCCCGCCGTGGTCACGACGTCCACGTGCCCGTAGAGAAGCAGGGGAGGCGCGTCTCCGCGCCCGGCGAGGCGGGCGATGAGATTGGGCCGCCCGGCATCCAGCGCGAGAATGGTCGTCTCGAATCCCGCCGCCCTGAGCAGGCCGTTCACGTACTCGACACAGCCGGCCTCGTTGCCCGGCGGATTCGACGTGTCGAACCGGATGAGGTTCTGCAGCAGCTCAACGGGACGTTCGTGAATGGCCGTCAGGTCGCCCCCAGCCATGGCCGGCATGCGCGCTATCCCTCCACCGATACCAGCTCAATCTCGAAGAGCCGGGGCCACAGCTTGCCGGTGACGAACAGCCGGTCGCCTCCCGCGTCGTACGCGATCCCGTTGAGCACGTCCACCGGCCGGGCGCGGTCCCCCGCGCTCAGCAGCCCCGTCAGGTCTATCCATCCGACGACCCGACCCGTGTCGGGGTCGATCCTCGCGATGCGGTCCGTGAGCCACACGTTCGCGAAGATCTCGCCCTTGACATACTCCAGCTCGTTCAGCCTGACCACGGGTACGCCCCGGTCAGCCACCTCGATGCGCCCGGTCTCCTCGTACGTCTGGGGATCGAGGAACCGCACGGTTGAGGTGCCGTCGCTCATTATCAGGCGCTCCCCGTCGTGCGTAAGCCCCCAGCCCTCGGTCGGATACTCGAAGGTGTGCAGCAGGTCGAAGCTGTCCCTGTCATAGACCAGGCCCGTGTTCGATTTCCACGTCAGCTGGTCGATGATATCCCCGAATACCGTTATGCCTTCCCCGAAGTAGCGAGCCGCCAGCTCGCGAAGCGCCAGCACCTGTCCGGTCTCCAGGTCCACCTTCCGCACCGAGGAGTTGCCATAGAGCCCCGTTCCCTCGTAGAGGAACCCGTCATCGAACACAAGGCCCTGCGTGAAGGCGCGCCGGTCGTGGGGATAGGCGTTGACGATCCGGTAGGTGTAGACGGGGACAACGTCCTGTGCCGTGGCCTGCGGCGTAGCCGTAGCCGCCGGCCCCTCCGGCTCTCCCGACCCCGAGCAGGAGCAGACAAGCGCCGCCGCCAGCACCACCATCAGCCCCAGGATTAACTTCTTTGAACGCCTCATCGTACCTGTCGCTCAGCGCGGCGAGCCAGCCGGACATCCGGATTGCCAGACAGCCCGATGTCCAGGCGTCTGGGCGTCCTAGGTCCACCGGGTGCGCTTGCTTCTGCTCTTCTCCGAGACCACCACCGGCAGTCTCCGGTCGGACAAGGCCCGCTCGACGAGAAGGCGGAACTGCTCGCGGTCGCCTCCGGTCAGCACGGCCTTCTCGTGCGCCTCGCTGAGAGCCACCGGGTAGCCCTGACCCCGCTCGCACTGGTCAAGTATCAGCGCATGCACCAGCCCGAGCTGGCCCCTATCCTCCACCCAGCGCGGAAACTCGACTCGGGCGATCTCATCACCTGCCTTGACGTAGAAGAAGCGGACCTCATGCTCCCCGTAGTACTCCCGCACCACAGAAGACCCGCTGACGAACACCGACGATCTCTCGCCGGGCTCCAGGAGCACGCGGAAGAGGTCGCGGTCCCTGACGCCGACCGCGTCGCACTCCCTTCCCGCCGACTGCGGGACCCTCGAGCAATGCTGGTCGCAGTTGGGCGGATCGTGGGGGCAGACTGCCAGCCGGAGCGCGTTTGCCACCTCGGTGCTGCGGGGAAGACTGATATAGCTGGCCAGCGCGACACGGGCGTCCCGTCCCGTATCCCTGATCCTGTCCAGCGCGAGAAGAAACCCGTTCTGCAGCAGCTCCGTCCGCACGAAGTCCGGGTAGTTGCGCCCGGCGAGACTCCACATCACCAGGGTCCCGTCAACGAGTGCCAGCGCCGGGTGACCCGGCGCCGCCTCCCCCACGAGGTCGGCGAGCGCGGAGCACTCGGCGACCTGGCGCTTGATTCCGAGCAGGCCCCCGTCAATGGACTGCTCACCCCCGCCGAGAGGATTGATGATCGTCATGTCCTCTTTGCCGGAGTACAGCGTGGGCCGGCTGCTCAGGAGGGCGTCGGGGCGGCTTCCGTAGGTAAGCGCGGCGGAGCCGACGTTGATCAGGTAGCAGCGCGCCGGACCGTGGCGGTCAACGTCGATGTGGGAGCCGTCAGTGGCTACTACGGCGAAGTCATCCGGGCACGGCGGCGGCTCGTGGCTCCGGCCCGGGTCGTCGGTCATTCCCGCTGTGAGCCATGTGGTATGGCTCTCGGCGATGCGCCTCTTGAGATCATCGAGGCCGGCGGACTGCTCGCGCAGCGTGCCCAGGGCCCGGTCCAGGCGTGCTCTCCAGTTCGCCTCCTCCAGCTCCAGGTTCGCCGACATGGCTTCGATCTGAGCCGCCGCCTCGTTCAGGTCCAGGGACATCTCTTCGCCTCTCAGGGGGAGTATAGCATACGGACTCCGGCGGACAAAGCCGCGCCGGCGCCCTGTCAGGCCGCAGGACATCCCCCTCGGCGCTTGCCTGCCGCACGATTGCGCTGAAGCCGGGGCCGGAACGGGCCTTGGCTGTGGTCACGTTTCGCAGTATGTTATAATGAGAACGTTCGGGGCAGCGAAGCGGGAAGGAGCGGCAGGCGGGAACACAATGCCCAAGCTATCTCGAGGGCTAATCATCTGGCTGATCATCCTCATAGTGGGGATCGTATTGTTCTTCACCTTGATCTCGCCCGGCGGCGGCGCCACGAAGATCGACCTGCTCGAGATGATCGACAAGGTAAACGCCTCCACGAATACCGATCTCACGATCAAGGGCCAAACGCTCACCGCGGACATCGACGGCACAGAGTTTGAGACCACCGTTCCCACGGACTTCGACCCGCTCAAGGTGTTCGAGTCCGCCATCGCCAGCGGCCACGTCACGAAGGTGGACTACCAATCATCCGGCGGGCTGGGCGGCTGGGCCAGCATTCTGATCAACTTCCTGCCGCTGATCCTCTTCGGTGCGCTGCTGCTGTTCATACTGCGCCAGGCGCAGGGTGGTTCCAGCCAGGCCATGTCGTTCGGCAAGAGCCGCGCCCGCCTGGCAACGGGGGACAAACCGACGATCACCTTCGGTGATGTCGCCGGCGTGGAGGAAGCGAAGCAGGAGCTGGAAGAGGTGGTCGAATTCCTCAAGTTCCCGGACAAGTTCATAGCCCTGGGCGCGCGCATCCCGCGCGGGGTGCTGCTCGTGGGACCACCGGGCACCGGCAAGACGCTCCTCTCCCGGGCGGTCGCCGGAGAGGCGGGCGTGCCCTTCTTCTCCATCAGCGGCAGTGAGTTCGTGGAGATGTTCGTGGGCGTGGGTGCCTCCCGCGTGAGAGACCTCTTCGACCAGGCCAAGCGCAACGCGCCGTGCATAATCTTCGTCGATGAGATCGACGCCGTGGGCCGTCACCGTGGCTCCGGCCTGGGCGGCGGCCATGACGAGAGGGAGCAGACGCTCAACCAGATACTTGTCGAAATGGACGGCTTCGACTCCAGCACCAAGGTGATCGTCCTCGCGGCGACCAACCGGCCGGACATCCTCGATCCGGCCCTGCTGCGGCCGGGCAGGTTCGACCGTCGCGTCGTCCTCGACCAGCCCGACATCGTCGGCCGCAAGGCGATCCTCGCGGTCCACTCCAAGGGCAAGCCGCTGGAACCCGATGTGGACATGGAGATCATCGCGAAGCAGACTCCCGGCTTCAGCGGCGCCGATCTGGCGAATCTGGTCAATGAGGCCGCCCTCCTCGCGGCCAGGCGCAACAAGAAGGCGATCGGCCGCGAGGACCTGCAGGACTCAATCGACCGCGTGCAGCTCGGCCCCGAGCGCAAGAGCCGCGTCATCAGCCAGAAGGAGAAGGAGATAGTCGCCTACCACGAGGCGGGGCACGCGCTCGTGGCGCGCAAGCTGCCCAACGCCGACCCCGTCCACAAGGTCTCCATCGTCGCCCGGGGCATGGCCGGGGGCTACACCAAACAGCTTCCCACGGAAGACCGCCACCTGTACTCGATCGCACATCTGAGCGACACGATGACGGTCTTCCTCGGCGGACGAGCGGCCGAGGAGCTCATTTTCGGCTCCACGGCAGTGACCACGGGAGCCAGCAACGACCTGGAGCATGTCACCACGCTCGCCCGCAAGATGGTGAAAGAGTTCGGCATGAGCGAGAGAATGGGACTGCGCACGTTCGGCCGCAGGGAGGAGATGATCTTCCTCGGGCGCATGGTTGACGACCAGAAGGACTACGGTGACAAGGTTGCCGACGAGATTGACCGGGAGATCAGCGCTCTGATCGATCAGGCCTACGAGAAAGCCAAGGACATACTTGTCAAGAACAAGGCCAAGCTGATCCAGATCGCGAACCGCCTCGTCATTGACGAGACGCTGGAGGGCGACGCGCTGCAGGCGCTGTTCAACGAACCGACGCCACCGGAGCAACCGGCGGGGGAGAAGGCCGAGGCGGCCGAGGGTACCGGCTGAGGCCCCGTGAGCCGGCGCTCCGCATAGACTTCACGAAGCAGCCTACGAAGAGGACCGGCCCCCTCTCATGCCCAAGCAGCCTTGCGGCGTATCAGCCGTTCTCCTCCGGGTCCTGTCGCTCCCAGATGGGCCTGGTGAAGTTCTGCAGGAACTCCCTCTTCATCTCGTTGCCCAGCTCTCTGATCTGTTTCTCCGCAGTCGCGGCATGTTCCGCAAGCTCGGACGTGTCTATCTCCAGGCCCAGAAGCCTCGTCAGGACGTCCAGCACCGACAGGGCGGATCGCGGGTTGGCCATCTTGGCCGCGTACTTCACCGTCTCCCCGAGCAGGCAGATGCCCTCGATGCCTCTCGACGCGGCGACGCCCACCAGCAGGCCGTTCATCCCGGCTACGTAGAAGTCCCCTGCCATCACCACGTCGTGCTGCTGCAGCACTTCGAGCAGCTCGGGGGAGCTGGCCGCGCCCAGCACCCGCGGACGGTCGGGATGGTACTCGGTGAGGGCGGCGGCGAGGGAGTAGACGCGTTTCACGCCGAACCTTTCCGCCACATCCAGCACCAGTCCGGCGTACTCGTATGACGCCGCGGCGGGCTGCGCCTCGCCGATGCAGCTGATCCAGTCCCTCCCCCCCCCCTTGCCCCTGCTGTAGTAGACCTTGCTCTCGGGGAACTCCGGGGGGTCC
>CAZNMB010000089.1:0-7080 GCA_964574095.1 uncultured Dehalococcoidia bacterium | reverse complement strand
ACCATCTGGCATGAGTGCGCGGGAGTCGAGAGCGTCCCCGGCGGGCACTGGTACCTGAGCGCGCTGTCCCACGGTGATGTCGTGGCGATGCTGGGCATAGCGATTATCGGGTTCGCGGCGGTAGTCGGAATGTGGGGGGCGTTCGTGGCCACTGCGCGCACCGGTGACAGGCTCTACTCCCTGTTCGCGCTCATAGCCGCGGCGATACTGACTGCGAGCGCCATTGGCGTGATCAGTCTGGAGTGAGCCGGCGCACGGCCCCAACCGGCCGTCCCGAAGTCCCTTCGCGCGCCACCTACCAGTGAGTCCGAACCCTGATCTTTGAGGCAACTCCCGTCACGCCCGGTGTGCTCCGGACAATCTGCTTGATCTTGTCCGCCTCCTCCATCGACCCCGCGGTGCCCGCGATGCTCACGACGCCGGCATGCGCCTCAAGCTCCACCTCGGCATCCCCGATGCTTCCGTCCCTGGCGATCCTGGCCCTCGCCTCCGTGCTGATCACCAGATCGTCCATCATCCTCTGCGACTCCGGTGTCGTCTCGAATTCCCCCAGGGCAACAGAGGCATACACTATGTCACACGCGCTGGCGATGCTGACGTGATCCAGATTGATGACAAGATCGTAGAGCGACGGGTTCGACCAATCGACGCCGTAGAGGTACTTCACCCACTTGGCTCTTCCCGCATCTACATGCTCGATATGCTCGATCGCCTCTTCTCTGCCCAGACCCTGACGTTCCATGGCCGCCTTGATGCGCTGCTCCATGTTCGCTATGACCCTGACCCTGAGCACATGCGGGATGCCCTTGAGCAGCAGATGGCCCGCGTGCCCGTGATACACGACGTTGTCACCCTGGACTTCGCTGCAAAGCGCTGCCTGGATATAGGCCGTGTAGTGGATCCTCTCCAGGGTCCGCCGCTCCAGAAAGCCCGGTTTCTCGATGAGGGACTTGTAGATCTTCTCCTCGTCCACACCATACTGCCTGGCCGCCTTGGTCAGCACTTCCCTGGCGACACAACGATACCCGAGTTTCTCAGCCACACACTCAGCAAGGTTCCGGCCTCCGCTGAACGTCCCCCTCGATACCGTGACTATGGACATGGAATCCTCCTTCTCGCTCCGTCAACAGGCCACGAGAGCCGCTAGCCTGAGACTCTAAACGCACGCGCTTCCCTTGTCAAGGGCTCGGAGCCTCAGCGCGGGGCCGTGCATTTGCCCGGGATCTCGGGGGCGGGAAGCATACGCAGGGCGGCGGTATTCGGTGGGGAAATGGTCTCGTCCACGGGTCTCAGGCGGCGGCCAGCGGCAGCTCGGTGGTTACCGTGGTCCCCTCGCCCGGCTTCGATTCCACGCGCAGGGTGCCGCCCAGCAACGTCGCCCGCTCGCGCATGCCGGTGAGGCCCAGTTTCCCGGCTCGAGCCCAATCTCCCAGACTGGGCAACAGATCGAAACCCCTGCCGTTGTCGGACACGGTCATCGTCACCCGGTCCGCGCCGCAGTCGAGCTCCACCGATGCCCGGGTTGCCTCAGAATGACGCTTGACATTGGACAGAGCCTCCTGGGCGATACGGAAGAGCACCAGTTTGGCCTCAGGCGTGAGCGACTGGTCTGAGCCTCTTACCTCTACCCTGACGTCGATCCGGCGGTCCCGGTCCAGGTTCTCCGCCATCCATTGCATCGCCGGCACGAGTCCGAGGTCGTCCAGGATCGCCGGCCTCAACTCCTGAGCGTAGCGGCGCACGCCATCCAGAACCTCGACAGCGAGGGTGCGCAGTTGAGCGGCCTCATCCCTTGCCTGCCGGGAAAGTCTCGTCCCGGGGCCCGAAATCAGCGCGTCCAGGCGGTGTATCAGCAGCAGCAGCGATTGACTGGTATCATCGTGAAGCTCGCGCGAGATCCGCTTTCTCTCCTCCTCCTGCGCCCTCAGCACCTGCCTCAGGTAGTAGCGAAGGTTGTCGCGCAGCTTGCGCTGCTCCGTGACATCGCGGGCGATATTGTGGAATCCGGCCGCCCTGCCATCGGCTGTGATCAGCGTGGTGGCTATTTCGACGATCGCCTCGCTGCCATCACGCCTGACCACGGACTGCTCGTACCGCTGCTCGCTGGCCTCGCCGCTGACGAGCTTGGCCCGCACCTCCCGGGCCAGGTCGAGAGCGCCTTCCTTGAGAAACTCGGACGCCTTCCTGCCCAGCAGCTCATCTCTGGAATAGCCGAGCAGCTTCTCGCAGGCCTTGTTGACGTCGATAACCCTGCCTTCGAGGTCGTGGAGCAAGATCGCATCGCTGGCGGTCTGGAACAGCTCGCGGTAGTTGGCCTCAGACCGGCGCAGCCTCTCGGTCATCGACAACTGAAGCTCGAAGAGATCGGCCTTGTCCAGAGCGATGCCGATCTGATTGCCTATGGTTGTCAGCAGCTCCACCTCACCGGAGTCGAACTCCCGCTCCCGCCGCGTGGCCACGCATATCGTGCCCACGACGTCGCCGCCCGATTTCATGGGGACGACAAGCTGGGCCCGGAGCTTCTCCTGGCGAACCATCTCCCGCGACAGGCGCGGGTCTTGTGCGGCGTCTTTCACGATCAGCGGCTCCCCGGTCGCCGCCACCCTCCCGTTGAAGCCCTCGCCGAGCTTCATCCGGTCCACCCCCCGCGCGAACGCGACCGGCACCCCGCGGTAGGCGGAGAGCTGCAGCTCGTCTCCTTCGGGGGCCAGCGAGTATATCAGCACCACCTCGACTTCCATCACATCGGCGACCATCTCGATGGCAGTGGGGAGAACGTCCGCCGGCCGCACGGACTGGGCGAGCAGGCCGGAGAGGGTGCTGAGTGTGATCAGCCTTCTGCGAACGGACATCGGTACTACCGCCGCCTCACGAGGTCTCTGTCACAGGGCCCACGGAGCCCGCAGGGGACGAGCGGTGGCCGCGGCAGGAAGGCGGCCTCCGGCACCGGCACGGCTACCTGTCGCTCGAGCGGAGGTCAGCGCCGGCCGACGAGTAGTCCAGATCGAGCCATCCTTCCCTGACAGCCATGAGGATGGCCTCGGTGCGCGAGGCCACGTTCATCTTGGCGAAGATGTTTGTCAGGTGGGCCTTGACGGTGCGCACGGTCACGGACAGCCGCTCGGCGATCTCCTTGTTGCTCATGCCCGTGGCCGCCAGACGCAGCACCTCAAACTCCCTGTCGGACAGGCTCTCTCTCGACCTTGACCCGGCGCCGCCCGGCGCGGCCCCCCGGCCCCGCTTGAGCAGTTTGGTTATTATGGCAGGGTGGAGGACCGACTCGCCCGCGCGGACGGCTCGAATCGCAGCCACCACGTCATTGCCCCGCGCGCTCTTCAGCAGATACCCGGCCGCCCCGGCCTCGAGCAGCCCCATCACGTACTGGACGTCATCGTACGCGGTCAGGATAAGGATGGCGGTGCCCGGACTGACCTTCTTGATCTCCTTGCTCGCCTCGATCCCGTTCAGCTTCGGCATCACGATGTCCAGGACCGCGATGTCGGGCTTCAGATCCGCGCTCAGGCTCACCGCTTCTTCGCCGTCGCATGCCTCGCCCACCACTTCCATGTCGTCCTGGCCATCCAACACGCCGCGCATCGACTCCCGCAGCAGCGCGTGGTCGTCGGCGATGAGCACCCTGATTGTCTGCCTCGACATTGACTGGGACCTCTCCTGCTGTAGACCCACGAGGCCGATTCTACAGTCTCCGGCTGCGCCTGACAAGCCGCAGCCGGTGGGCCTCCGCGATTTGGTAACGTACAGATTACGCCCCCTCGCCGTCCCCGGCATTGTACTTTGGTACAGTGCTTGTATTGTACCCGCGGACAGCAAAGAACTGAACCTGTGTCGGTTGCCAACCATGACCAGGCTGTCTATAGTTACAGCTACCGCGAGGGGGATTCCGAGAAACATCCTTCTGAAACAAGCAGGCGTATTCCCCGGAGCAGGGCCCGAGGTCACGGACGGGCCCTGCCGAGGGTAAGGGGAGAACACAGCAATGTGGTCACTCAAGAACTGCCCGAGGTGCAGCGGAGACCTCTACAGGGAGAAGGACGGCGGCACCTACTACGATAGTTGCCTCCAGTGCGGCTACACGCAGGAGAGCCGGTGCGTGCCTGCGATCAGCCCCTCACGCGGCCTGCGGCCCGTGCCGCTGTACGTAAGGTCGCGGGACGGCTCAGCTTTTCCCACGGCGCGGTAGCTCCCCGCGGCGATGTGCGCGATGGCACCTGAGGCGACCGGCCTGCGGCGCGCGTGTCCCGGCCGGAGCCGGGCGGACTTCCGGAGGTGTAAAGCATGAAGCACTCGATGACGGTGAACGCAGCCGGGACGGCGGAGCCGGGGGCGCTATTATCCAGAGAAGTCATCCTTGGGGTCCTCGACGGAGCCCCTGACGGCTACAAGCTCCTCGCCCGGCTGGTGGATGACCCGTGCGAGCTGCTGAGAGACTACGATCCCTCCCAGGGGAGGGTACTGACAGCCCCGCGCAACGGCGGCCACACCCGGACGCAGTCCTGCAAGCTCGAAGAGCAGCTCCGGACGTGGCTCGTCGCCGCCATACAGCAGCGCCAATGCTGGCAAGCACTGGGCACACTACCGGCCAACTGACACCGCCGGCCCATCAGGTTGACGAGGGCGCCTCCGCGCGGAAGCGCCCTCTCTTGATGTCCCGGCCAGGCGCGGTCAGGATGATGAGCAGGAGACGCCTGCGGCAGACGGCCGCGAGTCCGATGGGATTCGTACCACGGACAAGGCAGAGGGAGCCTCAGCAGTGCTGAAGCTCTCGTGCCGGCGGCGGAATGACCGGCTGCGGTAGTTCCTCGCTGAGACGTTCCATGCCCGGGATGACCCGGAGCTATGGCATCTTCTTCACGATCTTGGCGAACTCCTTCTCCGTGAACGCCTTGAGCGTGGTCGTCCTCACATTGCCCAGAGCACCCAGCGACATGATGAAGGACATGCCAACTTCGTCACTGGGCATCTCAGTGATGGCGACGTAGTCGTATTCCCCCAGGACCGCGTAGAAGCCGACCATCCTGCCTCCCAGCGCCTCCATGCCCTTCTTGCTCGCCTCGATCCGCTTGGGGAAGTGCTTGATATCCTTTAGTCCCTGCTCGGTCAGTTTCATCAGGCTAACGTACGTTGGCATGATCCACACTCCTTTCTGATAATGTTGCCACCGGGCCGCTGTTCTTCCGCTATTGCCACCCCTCCTTCCGCACCGCGGATTTCTCAGTACATGAATAGTCCCCGCGACAGGCCTCGGCGATAAACATACTACCACAGCAAGTCAACAATGCCCCGATTCCCCGGCATCCGGCCCCGACAACATCGCATCAGCCGACATTCACGGGATGGTCTGGAGACCACAGGCAGGGCCGATTGCTGCCGTTGAGAGACGGCATTGAGGGAAGGCTAACCCGATGGTCTGGGGAGTTGAACAAACCGCTCAGATGGCAACTATGGCAAGGGAGAGGGATTGCAGGGTCTTCTCTTCGATTGTGCCTGAGCTTCTTCGATGGTGTGGCCTCTCACAGTCATGCCAGTCTGCTTCTGAAGCAGGGCGTACACCCCAAAGTGGTGCAGGAGCGCCTGGGCCATGCATCAATAGCGATAACCCTCGATACCTGCAGCCATGTCGCGCCGGGGCTTCAGGAAGCGGCAGCGCTGAAGTTTGAAGAGGGGCTAGCTCGGCCACGAGGCTATAGCCACGTTCTTGGACTGAAGACTCAGGAAGGCGGTGTGGCCGAATGAGCCCACATTCCTGATTTTCACCCCGTAGACGGCGGTTGAGAAACCGTTAGAGACAGACTATTCATCTCTCTGCCGTCTATCGCTACGTGGATAGAATAGGAGCCGTATCGCGGGAACTGCACGTTCTGGAATGCCAAAGCCAGACGGCTCAGGCTGGTGATACCCGCAGAGGGCCGCGGCACACTTACAGTCGATTTGATTGGCGGGATCACCTCGGCGCCATCCTCATCAATAATATTGACCTCTAGCGCCTTGTCCCCAGCCTCGCCAACGGTTGACCTC
Organism: uncultured Dehalococcoidia bacterium; assembly: GCA_964574095.1. GTDB lineage: Bacteria > Chloroflexota > Dehalococcoidia > SZUA-161 > SZUA-161 > SZUA-161. The sequence goes on along the minus strand of CAZNMB010000089.1, from coordinate 1,044 downwards.
AACTGCACCACCACGTACAGCAGAGGATGTCTCGCAGGAACATGTGGTGCGAAGATGGTGTCAAATCCAATACCGAGGGCGTTTATCTTCGGACCTACTTCAGCATAGTCACATAGGAATGCGAAGTCGACGTCCATGGCTCGTCCTCCCCTTTCAGTACCTTCACGCTGTAATCCGCTGAAGCAGTTCCCTGAGACGCCGCCACTTCCATCCACGTGACCAGCTTCAGTGTACTCCCCTGCTTCACTTGGACCGGCGCCATCGCATGTACTGGGATGCCGCTGCCTTCCAAAAGGGCGGCAATCTCGTCGGCAAACGGCAGCCCTGCGACGTTCACACCATTGCTGACACAAAGCAGTTCGACACCAATCGGGGCGTCGTCCGATCCATAATCAACACGCCGCTCGTCGTCCAAATCCTTCCCGTAGGAATAAGGCTCCGAGGACATGCGGACATAGACAGCATCGGCTTGTTCGTCACGCTCCAGTCTCATCTTTCACCTTCCTAGTAGTCCGCTACGGTGATGACAATCATCGGATTGGCTGACTGGGCCTTCACAACAACCTTGATCCCCTTCCCACTCTCCAGATCGACCTTGTAGATTGTGTTGCCCAAACGGTCCGGGTACGACGTGTGGTAGTTCTTCAAGCAGTACTGCACTTCCGCATCAGTGATGCCTCGCTCCTGCATCCTCTGTACCGCATGATGAGTATACGATATCATTGCGCATTATCTTATGTCTAGTTAGCACACAGTCATCATGAAGCCGCTGAACGTTCTCCTATTATACCACGGCAATAGGAGCTCACTCCGCCATGTGCACCCATCACCTCGTGTTAGCGATTTGTTGGCCAATTCGAGAAACAGGTCCCTGGACCGTGTCCAGGGACCTGTCTTCAGCTTCAATGATGGTGGGCGATGAGGGACTTGAACCCCCGACTTTCTGTGTGTAAAACAGACGCTCTATCCTCTGAGCTAATCGCCCACAATGGCGCGCTTGGCGGGGCTCGAACCCACGACCTCAGCCTCCGCAGGGCTGCGCTC
>CAZNMB010000088.1:0-7135 GCA_964574095.1 uncultured Dehalococcoidia bacterium | reverse complement strand
GGAGGTGCTTGGTCTGGAGTCCCCCTACCTCGATCCTCCCCTGGTGGACATCGGAGCGGTCGATGTGGACGCCTTCATCGCCGCGATGGACGGCAGGACCGTTGAGGTCGCGGGACGCGAGGTGACCATTGACACCGGGGGGTATGTCGAGAAGGATCTCGGCATGACTGCCCTGGAGAGGTTCCTCCAGGCCATCAGCAATCCCAACATCGCGTACATCCTGCTGACTCTGGCGACGACCGGACTCATCCTCGAGCTTATCCATCCGGGCGCTATCTTGCCCGGCGTCGTCGGCGCCATCTCACTTATCCTCGCGTTCTACTCACTATCGGTACTGGAGGCCTCGTGGGCGGGGGTGCTCTTCATCGCGCTGGCGTTCGTGTTGTTCATCGCTGAGGTGTTCACCACGACCTTCGGCATCCTGACGTTGGGGGGAATAGCATCGCTGGTTATGGGCTCCCTGATTCTGTTTGGAGGAGGGCCAGAGTTGTTCCAGCTTGAGATAAACTGGTGGGTCATCGCGATTGTGGTCGTTGTGATTGCGGCGATCTTCGTGTTCGTGATCGGGGCCATCGTCCGCTCGCAGCGCCGCCGGCCGGTCACGGGAAAGGAAGGTCTCATCGGGGAGGTCGCGGTCGCGCTGACGGATCTGACCCCGACGGGGATGGTGCTCGTCGAAGGCGAGCACTGGACAGCCCGAACCGAGGGTGATAGAATCGGGCGCGGTGAGGAGGTGGTGGTGACCGGCATGGAGGGGCTGAAGCTCCGGGTCTCCAAGAGAACGCAAGGAGGTGGATAATGGAAACGGCAATCATTGTAGTCATCGCCGTGCTGTTCGTGGTGCTGGTGATAGCCTCGGCAGCGATCAAGGTGGCCCAGGAGTATGAGCGGGGGGTGGTCTTTCGCCTGGGCAAGTTCACGGGCGTGCGAGGGCCGGGGCTGTTCGTCATAATCCCGTTCGTCGAGCGCAGCGTGAAGGTGGACCTGCGCGTCGTGACCCTGGATATTCCTTCGCAGGAGGCGATAACCAAGGACAACGTGACCGTCAAGGTAAACGCCGTGGTCTACTTCAGGGTGGTCAAGCCCGAGGACTCGGTGATCAAGGTGTATGACCATCGCTATGCCACGTCCCAGATATCCCAGACGACCCTGCGTAGCGTCATCGGCCAGCACGAGCTTGATGAGCTGCTGGCGCAGAGGGAGAAGCTGAACCAGACTCTGCAGCAGATCATCGATGAGCAGACGGACCCCTGGGGGGTGAAAGTCAGCGTTGTCGAGATCAAGGAGGTCGAGCTTCCGCCGACGATGATAAGGGCGATCGGCGCCCAGGCCGAGGCGGAAAGGGAGCGAAGGGCCAAGATCGTCCACGCGGAAGGCGAGATGCAGGCGGCGGAGAAGCTCGCTGAAGCTGCGAGGATCATCTCGACGCAGCCGGCGGCAATGCAGTTGCGCTATCTTCAGACGTTGACGTACATAGCCACCGAGCACTCGAGCACCATAGTGTTTCCGCTGCCCATGGATCTCCTGATGCCTCTCCTCAAGCTGGGTGCGGGCGGCGGCACTGAGAAGAAGAAGGGCTAGAGGGACCAATCGGGGTTGCCTCGGGCTGTGCAGGGGAACGACACAGCATACATCGGGCTGGTCCTGCGGGGGCCAGCCCGATTCCTTTTGCGCGCCTCCGCGGGTGACGGGGAGCGCCTGTCAAGTGCGCAGTGTCACGTCACCGGCAACGATCGGCACTATGGAACCGTCCGGGCGTCGCAGCAGCAGAGAGCCGTTGGCATCGACCGACTCCGCGCAGCCGACTTCCACCTGACCGCCCATCGTTACCGTCACCGTCTTGCCCAGAGTCTCCAGGCGGTCGCGCCACTCCTCGTGGACGGGCTGCCCTTCTCGCAGGGCGAGGTACAGGCGATCAAACTCATCGAGCAGACGCAGGAGTACCGCCAGGTGCGAGACCTCACGCCCCAGCTCAGCGGTGATGCTGGTGGCTGTGTCGGCGATCTCGGGGAACCTGCTTGGGTCGAGGTCGATGTTGAGGCCGATTCCCACGGTGACCCAGTCAACGGATTGGCCTCGAAGGGAGCTCTCCATGAGGATGCCGCTCACCTTCTTGCCTCTGAGCAGGACGTCGTTGGGCCACTTGATGACGCTCTTGAGGCCGGTTGTCGCGTCAACGCACCGGCTTGTGGCGAGCGACGCCACCATGCCGATCCGAAGAAGCTCGCTCATGGCCGGACGCAGGACAATGGACACGGCCACAACGCCGGGCGGGTTGACCCACGACCGCCCCAGACGGCCCCTGCCACCCGTTTGCTCCTCGGCCACGATGACCGTCCCCTCCACCGCGCCGTGCGCCGCGGCCTCCCGGGCTACGTCCATAGTTGACGATACGGTCGGGTAGTAGGAGGTGTTCCGCCCGATGAGCCTGGTGGTCAGTCCCCGAAGGATGGCTTCCCGGGAAAGGTCGCTGCCCATTGTCCTTCTCTCGCGTCCTGGGGTCGTAGACCGGATGAAGCGGCCACCCCGTTCGAGAATGGCCGCTTCACGATGGCCAAGCAAGCCTGTAAGCCGAGTTCTGTTCTTGACCGGCACCAGTTTACGGCGGAGCCTTCATCCTGGTGCAGATCAGTCGGTGACCATCTATCTGGGGTGACAGTTGCCCATCACCTCAAGCGACCAACCCGAGGACAGGCCGGGCGTCCTTTCAGTCCTCCTATTCGGTCTTGCTCCGGATGGGGTTTGCCCAGCCGACCGGTCACCCGGTCGCTGGTGAGCTCTTGCCTCACCATTTCACCCTTGGTCCGCGACAAGCGGGCCGGTATGTTTCTGTGGCACTTTCCGTAGGGTCGCCCCTCCTGGGTGTTACCCAGCATCCTGCCCGGTGGAGCTCGGACTTTCCTCCCCCGCTCGTGTCAGACGGGCGGGAGCGGTCACCCGGCTTACTTGACCTGACCCCAGTCTACCGCAAGCGCGAGCCGCGCACAAGCGACGATGGAAGAGTGCTCCTGGTGATGCCGAACCGGGGAGCCGGTCTCTAGTCCATGTAGAGGATGCGCCCGCAGTTGCTGCAGGTCGCCAGTTTGTGTCCTGACCTGGCATTCCGCTGGTCGGACACGGGCAAGCTGATTCGGCACCCCTCGCACCTGCCTTGTACCAGCTTGGCCACGGCAAGTCCCTGCTTCACGCGCCGCAGTTCCTCGTAGGTTCCGAGGCCGTCGGCGTCCATCTGTCTTGCCGCTGCCGCCCTCTTCTGAGTCAGTGCCGCAAGCTCGGCCTCAAGCTGAGTCTGCTCGCGCGCGAGCCGTTCCTGGTCCTCCCGCCAGCCCTTTTCCAGGGCGGCGAAGTCCTGGCTTTTCCGTGAAACGTCCTGACTCGCTGCGTCCCCCTCCAGCATGACGTTGAGGAGGTGTTCCTCGCGCTCGCCGAGCTTGCCCCTTACCAGTTCGATCTCCTGCTGGAGGTTCATGAGTTCACGCGGGTTCTTGATCGAGCCGTCGTAGAGCTTCTTCTCCTCGCCGGCCGTCTTCTTCTCAAGCTCCTCCACTCCCCATTCGGCGTCCTTCTGCTGACGCTGCAGGTCAAGCAGCCGCTTGCGCGCGGCGTCGAGGTCCGCTCGCGCTGACACGAGCTCATCGTCCTTGCCGATCAGATCCTTTGTCTTTGCCAGAGCGCCGGTCGCCCGCTCGATGTCAATGTCGATCTCCTGAAGGTCGTAGAGCAGCCTTGCCTTGCTCATGGCTCTTCAGGTATACCACAAAAGGCGATCCTCAGCAAGCTTGGCGAATGTCACTCCATGTGCATGCGGGAGCAGCCGGGGTGGTCCTGAGGAGTGTCTCCGGTCAGTGCCGGGCACGCAGACCGGCGTCTCGGGCAGCCGCGATGTGCCCGGGAATTCGAGGGCCCTGCGAGCACGAACCCGGACGTGGCTTCTGGAGTGACAGCGTCTAGGTCCGGGACTCGGCGTGCATGGCGATAGCAGCGCGCTCGGCTGGCGTTCGCGAGGGAAGGGCCCCGGCGGTCTTCCGGGCCCTGGGGGTGGCGGGAACGTGGCCGCGAGGACGCCCAACAGGCAGGTGCAGCAGGTCATCGAAGGTATCTGCCACCAGCAGCCAGAAGTGACCCAGTGGATGCGGCTCGGCTCTCATCGGAAGTACCTCCTTGCTGCAACCTGCGCCCGGCTGGACGATCAAGGCCTGAGTCCTGCCCCGGCGCCCGTTGTCAGTCTCCAGGAACCATTGTGATTCCGGTACAGCGGCCTCTCAATCCCTATTAGGTACTTCCGATAAGCGTACTTCAGTACTGGGCACAGGAAGGCGCATCGGGTGCGGTGCGGCCTCTGCTGTCGGGGCCGCGTCGTCTGCCCGAGAACAGCCGGACGCTCCGCTGGGCCAGCGCGGGCCGGTCATGGGGAGTCTGCTGCCGGAGTCGGCAGTGAAAGGACGGAAACCGCCGCCGTGATCGCCGCCCCGAAGATGCGGAGCGCGATCGCTGCTTCGTCTACTTCCCTTCCGCCGGTTTCCTCTTGAACAGCGAGGAGATCGCGATGATGGCTTTCATCTCCCAGGTGATTACCTTCATCACTATGGGGTTGCTGAAGATCTTGATCACGACCTTGTTGCTCATCATCTTCAGCATCATGCGGTCCTGCCACCTCAGGCCGGGCACGCCTGCGGCTAACAGAGCCTCAATGCTGGCCGGATCTGCGGTCCCGGTGGATGCCTGATCGCCCTGCGGTTCCGTGCTCATGGTTTTCTCCCCTCCGATCCATTCGCTTTCGGGCTTGGCCTCCGTCGGTGGTGCTCCCTTGGGGGCGCGCGACCGGGGCCTGCCTCTCCTGGCCTGGCCCGGACGGATGCGGTATTTCCAGATGAGATACGCCGCGAACATCGCGCATACTATCAGCACGCCGATGCACAGGGCGACGACTACGGTATTCGCGGCATTTGTGTTGCCCCCGGTGCCCGTGCCTGGTGTGCTCGGGCTGGGTGCCGCTGTGGGCGTCGGCGTGGGTGATGGCGAAGCTGTCGGGGTAGGCGTGGGCGTCGGGGTGGGCGATGGTTCGGGCATGGGTGTCGCCGGAGGCACCCAGGCGAACAGGTCTACCTTGACGTTCCCTCCGGTCTCCCAGTATGCCAACTGGCCGGCCTCGTATCCAGCCACCTTGAAGATGACCGCCGTTTGCTCGCTGTAGGACGTCCCGGGCAGCGGCACGACCGTCACGGCGAACGTGGAGTTGCCGTATACGGGCAAGCCGTCTACCAGCCCCGGCGTCGTCGTGGTGTAAGTGTCGCCCTCGATAGTGATCGTGATCAGGGTGCCGTCGGGCACGGGCTCGCCGTCGAGAAGAACGGTGCCGTAGAAGCGGCAGGGAGGGCTTGGAGGAGGTTCAGCCGCTGCCTGGGCCGCGGGGAGCAGCAGCGCTGCCAGCGCAAGAAGTATGGCGAGAGCTCTCTTGCAGAACATAGCAGTCTCCCTCGGCCACCGGGACTGAAGGCGCAGCCAGCGCGGTGCTGGGGGTATTCGCGTCCTACGATTATACCATCAAGAAGTCGCTTGGCAAGACGTGAATCTGGGTGTTTCCCTGACAGACGCGGCGGCGATTGGAGCCGCGGGCGATGACATGGCACGTCGGGGACATGGTGCCGCCTGCCGCGTGGGCCGGCAAGACCGGGAGGATAGGGTAGGAGTGATGTAGTTGCCTTCGGGGGCACTCCATTGGCCGGAGCGTCGGCGCGAAGTTGTGCTACAATACGGCACACGGCCGCGCACAGCGGCCGGCGGGAGGAGCAGCCATGGCGAGTCAGACGTTCAAGTACCTGAGCCCCGAATGGGCCGAAGAAGTCGGGCGGCGGGCCGCTGAGACGCTCACGCCGGAGAGGATGAAGCACATTACCTCGTCCATGCTCACCGTCAACAGGAACTGCCCCGACGGCACGGACCGGGCAATCTACTACAACATCATCGATGGCGTGGTGACCGAGGTCTCGGTCAGGGAGGGGGACCTGCCCCGCGCGGAGTTCACCATCACTGCCGACTACCAGCTGTTCGCCAGGATCTCCAGAGGGGAGATGAAGGCAAGAGCGGCGCTCATGTCGGGCAAGATGAGGCTGAAGGGCCCCCTCGTCAAGGCGCTGCGACTGTCGCCGCTGGTGGACCGGCTGAACGAGGTGATAGCTACGATACCGACCGAATACTAGGATGCCGCCACGGAGGTAGCCATGCCGAAGAAGACCGCGTCTGCGAAGGACCCCTACTTCATCGACTTTCCACGGAGGATCAAGGATATCCAGGCCGAGATGGCGAGGGAGGGGATCGACGTCTACCTGGGATCGAGATTGAGGACGCTGTCCTGGACTGTGGGCGCGTTCTGCCCCTGGCGCTCCTACGTCGTGGTCCCGCCCGAGGGCCTGCCCACGGCCACCACCTTCGTTATCGACGCGGCGAGGGTGGCTGACGACTCGTGGCTGGACGACGAACACGTGCTGGGCTACGGCCCGATGGGCGGCCAGGACCAGATAAGCGTGCTCACCAGCCTCATCGAGGCGCACCTCGATGGTGGCCGGGGGGTTGTGGGCATCGAGACCGGCATGGGCACGTACCTCCCCGAGGGCCATCTCACCCAGTACGAGTATGAATCCCTGAAGGCCGCTCTGCCGGGCGCTTCACTCCGCAACGCGCACGACATTGTGGACCGGCTCTCGCTGATCAAGGACGAAGGGACGATCAATCGCTTTCGGGAGGCGTCACGCATCGTGGACATCGGGCACGTCGCGGTCCATAACGCGATCGCCGACGGCGGCTATAGGGGAATGACCGAGACGGAGATCGCCGGTCTGGCGGCGCATGCGATGAGGAAGGCCGGCAGCGAGTGGGAGTGGTCCTTCACCGGCGGCAACGAGATCGCCTCCGGCTACAGGACGGGGCTGGCGGCCGGTGCCTGTACCCCCGCGTCCCGGAGGAAGCTGAAAGGCGGTGAGGCCCTGATGGTGGACCTGCATGCCATGTTCAAGCTGACTCTGGGCGACCATGCGCACAACTACCTGCTGGGTCCGGCCACGAAGCGCCAGAAGTGGCACGCCGAGAACTTCGTTGACCTGGTCCATCTCTGCATCAAGACGTACCGGCCCGGCAC
>CAZNMB010000087.1:1972-7141 GCA_964574095.1 uncultured Dehalococcoidia bacterium | reverse complement strand
GCCGTCCTCCGCCGTGATCAGGAAGCTCGCATGACCCAGCCATTTCAACTTCATGTCCCGATACCCCCTCGGCTCTTACTCCTGTTTCTCCTCGGCGAGGCTCAGCGCGACCCTGACCAGCGTCCTCACCGCGACGCCCGTCGCCCCCTTCCCCAGATAGGGCTGCTCCTTCCTGAGATAGAACGGCCCCGCGATGTCGAGGTGAACCCAGGGCGTGTCCTCGCTGAACTCGGCCAGGAACTGAGCGGCCGTGATAGCGCCTCCGTATCTGCCACCGGTGTTCTTGATGTCGGCCACTTCACTCTTGTTCAGCTCCTTGTACTCATCAAACATCGGCAACTGCCAGATCTTCTCCCCGACATCCTGCCCGCACTTGATAACCCTGTCAACAAGTGCCTGATCGTTGGTCATGGCCCCGGTGCAGATGTCCCCCAGAGCGATATGGCAGGCGCCCGTAAGAGTGGCCACGTCGATAAGAGGCGAGAGCGCCTGACTCCTCGCATAGCATATGGCATCAGCAAGAATCAGACGCCCCTCGGCGTCGGTGTTCGCGACTTCTATCGTCTTGCCGTTCATTGCCTTGAGAACGTCGCCCGGCTTCAGTGCCGCGCCGCCGGGTAGGTTCTCCGTCGCCGGCACGACTCCCGCGACATTGACCGGAACCTTCAACTCCGCGATCGCCTTCATGGCGGCGATAACAGCGGCTCCGCCCGCCATGTCGCCCTTCATCTCGTCCATGCCCTCCGACGGCTTGATCGAGATACCTCCGGAATCGAACGTCAGCCCCTTTCCGATCAGGCCCAGCGTGCCGCCCTGAGCACTGCCGCCGCGGTATCTCAAGACCACCAGCTTGGGAGCCTGCCTGCTACCCTGGGCGACCCCCAGAAGCGCCCCCATGCCCAGCCGCTGCATGTCATCCCGTTCGAGAACGGTGATCTCCATGCCTCCTTCCGCAGCCACACTCTTCGCGACCTCGGCCAGGTCGGTCGGCGTCATGTAGTTCGCGGGCTCGTTCACCATGTCCCTGGCGAAATTGGTGGCCCCCGCCATCGTCCTCCCGCGATTGACACCGGCCTCCAGGAGCGGCAGCTTGCTCTCGTCCCGCTCCACAATCAGCAACTCCTCGATCTCGCCGTACTCGGGCTCCTTGGTGACATGCTTCCGGAAGGAGTAGAGCCCGAGAAGCGTGCCCTCGGTGATGGCCTGGACCGCCTGCTCGGCGTCAAGTCCTCCGGCACCCGCACCGTGGATGATCGTTGCCACCCGCCTGACGCCGACCTTCCTCAAGGAACGGCACGCCGCTGCCATCACGCCGCGCAGGGAATCGCAGGTGAACTTGTCCTGCTTGCCCAGACCGGCGACGACCACTCGTTCGGTCTCCATCTTTCCCATAGTGTGGATAACAGTGACCTCATTGAGCTTGCCCTTGATCTCCCCGGCCTTGATGAGCCTGGCTATGGCCCCACCCAGCGCCTGGTCAATCGCGCCTGTGGCTCCCCCAGGCTGCTCGACCCCCTCGAAGAGGTTGACGATGGCGGCGTCAACCTGCACTTTCGCTATGTCACCGGAGACGACCTTGACTTCCACTTCTGCCTCCTTCGCCGGCATGGGTGCCCCGCTTCGCGGGAACACAACTGTCAACTCTACATCAGAAGCCAGCCCGATTGCAACACGCTCGAAGCCCCAGAGAAAAGGGCGGGGGAGCGATCGAGCGGCGGGAACTCGGACTACGTCAGACTGGAGGACGAAACCGGACCCTGAGCAGGCCCTTCACGTCTTCCCAGACCGTACCGGCGATGCGGACCCTTGTGTCCGCATCCTCGACCCACTCGACCGGCACGCTCTTGACGCGGTGTCCTTTCCTCTCGGCCAGCAGCAGCAGCTCAGTGTCGAAGAACCAGGCCTGGTCCTTGATCAAAGGCACAAGTTCCTGCGCCACTTCGCGCCGGACCGCCTTGAAGCCGCACTGAGCGTCGCTGAAACCGGCGCAGAACATCGCCCTGATCAGCAGATTGTAGCCCCGCGACATGATTTCCCGCTTGAGGCTGCGCTTCACCTTCGAACCCTTCGTCAGCCTCGATCCGGTGGCAACTCCATATCCTTCGTCGAGGGCACGGATCAACTCCGGAAAGGCGTCCAGCCCGGTCGAGAGATCGACGTCCATGTATGACACGGCCTCCGCGTCACTCTCGAGCCACGTCTTCCTCAGGGCACGGCCGCGCCCTTTCAACTCCAGGTGCACGTACGTAACGTCCGGGTACTGCCTTGCCAGGTCCTGGGCCACCGCCAGCGTCCCGTCCACAGAGCCGTTGTCGGCGACTACTATCCGCCAGCGGCAGGACAGGCTCTTGCCGAGGAAATCTCTCAGGACGGCCACGCTGCGGGCCAGATCCTTCTCCTCGTTGTAGACCGGGATCACCACATCTACGCTGTTCACGGCTCCCCCTTCTTCCGCCGCTGCACCTGCGGCGACGAGCCCTCCGACTACCGCAGAGCCCCCTGCATCACCCGCGCCACTTCGAACGGATCGCTCGACACAACCGTCGAGGCGTACAGCTCTACACTCCCGATGTCCGACGTCCTCCTTCCGGCGGGGCCGCGATCGACAACGCGGGCAATCGTGGGGAATCCTTCCCAGTCCTCCTCCGCGGGGGCGACGGGCGCCATCAGCAGGGCCACGTTGAACGAGGTCACGGCAAGCCGGTCGCGGAGGCACGCCAGCACCTCATAGAGCCGGTCCTCAAGCGCCCCGCCAGACTCCCGCGCCATAAGAACGACTTCCTTCTCCTTGACCGGTGTCAGGTGCGCCATCACTCTCACGCCGTCTTTCTCGAAGCCGCAGCCGAGCGCGGCGTGTACCCGATAGAGGTTATCGAAATACGAGGCACCATAGCGGTCCCTGTATGACAGCCCGGCGCGTCGAAGGTGCTCTACCTTCGCATAGTGCCCGCCCCTGCCGAGCACGACCTGAGCATGGCCGTGCGCCACGGAAGCTCCTGCTCTCCCTCCGCAGTTCCACATGAAGAGGTAGTACTTGGCTTCCGGGTCCAGGGAGTGCGCCCGCTCCGCCCATTTGCGGCCTGTCTCGATGTAGTCCGCCACATGCTCCCTGTCAAACCGCAGAGGGTCGGCCTCCTTGAAGATCACGACCCCGTGGAATCCTTCGTATTTGGCCAGGTTGCTGCCGGTGACACAGTGCTTCCCCTCGATCCGCCCGAAGATGTCCTCCGGCGTCCCGGCATACGGGTCCACAAAAGGGTCGTAGTCCGCCGTCGCCGAACACGCAACCTCGCCGCCATCAGTCAGGCCGCCGCCCCGGTTGGCCCGGAGCTCGTTGAAGATCGCCTCTTCCAGAGTGATCCTGTTCGTGACCCTTACGGCCCTCTGCTCAACGACCCTCTCCACCCCACCGAAGTGCGTCTCGACCCAGGGCACCATGCTCTCGGGGAGTCTCATGCGGGCTGAGGCGACCCTGACCTGGTAGATGCGGTCGAAAAGCTCCCTGTCGGCGGCGGGCAGCAGCCGCACCAGGCCGTCCAGATCCTCAACCCTTGCCGGCTTATCGGACACAACAAATCACCGAAGGGTATCCCGGAATCATCGTAATGGGGCAGCCGGGAGCATCCGCTCCGGGCAGACTCGAATCGGATGGCCCCAAACCCACCCGCAATCTCCGGACAGGCTCCTAGTGCCTGAAATGGCGCACGCCGGTGAACACCATGGCGATGTTGTGCCTGTTCGCGGCCTCAGTGGCTTCTTCGTCCCTCACGGAGCCTCCCGGCTGGATGATCGCCGTAACGCCCCCTTCGCCCGCAAGCTCAACTCCATCGGGGAAGGGGAAGAACGCGTCCGACCCGAGGACGCTGCCGGCGGCTTTGTCGCCGGCCTTCTCCAGCGCCAGCTTCACGCTGGTCACCCTGTTCGGCTGGCCGGCGCCCATGCCCAGCAGCGTCGAGTCCTTCGCCAGCACGATGGCGTTCGACTTCACGTGCTTCACCGCCTTCTGCGCGAACAGCAGGTCTCTCAACTCCAGATCGGTGGGCTCGCGCCTGGTCACGGTGCGCAGCTTCAATTCGCTGTCGGGGAACCTGTCGGGAGTCTGGACGATCATCCCGCCGCCGACCCTCCGGAAGTCGAGGCCTCTACCCGCAGCCCCGCCAGCCGGCGATCCTGCCGCCGGCGGCGCCATGAGCAGGATGCGAACGTCTCGCCTCTTCTTCAGCTCCTCGAGCGCGGCCTGTTCATAGCCTGGGGCGATGATCACCTCATAGAACGTCTTCGCGATCTCCACGGCTGTAGCTTCGTACACCACTCTGTTCAGGGCCACGATTCCCCCGAAGGCGGAGACGGTGTCCGCCGCAAAGGCCCGTCGATATGCCTCGGTGAGGTCCTTGTTCGACGACAGACCGCACGGGTTGGTGTGCTTGATAACGGAGACGGTGGGCTCTGTGAAATCAGTGGCCGCGCTCCACGCGGCATCGGCGTCAAGTATGTTGTTGAACGACAGCTCCTTGCCCCACAACTGCTCCGCCGAACCCACGCCCCCCGCCACTCCGCCTGCCACGTCATCGACATAGAAGGCCGCCTTCTGATGGGGGTTCTCCCCGTATCTGAGGTCGCGGACCTTCCTCAGCGAGATAGTCGTCACGTCCGCGAAGTCATCGCGGCCCCGAAGGAGGTACTGGGCGATCGCCGTATCATACGCCGCGACGTGCTGAAAGGCCTTCTGGGCAAGGGCCCTTCGCTTCTCCCCGGAGACCCCGCCCGCTCGCAGCTCTTCCAGGACAGACTCGTAGTCGGACGGGTCAATCACGACCACGACATCGGGATAGTTCTTGGCGGCTGCCCGAATCATGGTCGGCCCGCCGATATCGATGTTCTCCAGCGCCTCATCCTCGGTCACACCGGGTCTCGCCACCGTCTCCCTGAAGGGATACAGGTTCACCGCGACCAGGTCTATGAGCCCGATGTGGTTGCGCTCAACCTCCGCCATGTGCTCTGCGAGGCTCCTCCTGGCCAGGATCCCGCCGTGCACGGCCGGATGGAGCGTTTTCACGCGGCCGTCCAGTATCTCCGGGAAGCCCGTAAGCTCGCTCACGCCTCGCACCGACACGCCCGCCTCCACCAGCGCCTTCTTCGTCCCGCCGGTGCTGAACATCTCGAAGCCCA
>CAZNMB010000087.1:0-1962 GCA_964574095.1 uncultured Dehalococcoidia bacterium | reverse complement strand
TCGACCAGCCCGGCCTTGTTGGACACGCTCAAGATAGCTCGCATGGTTATCTCCTGCTGAATCTTTCTTCCGGGGGAACGGCGCCTGACCCGACAGGTCCTAGCCGATGACCACCCGCCTGTCCCCCTGCCGCTCAACAACCTCGCCGATCACCTTTGCCTCGGGAGCAGACGCGAAGACCCGGTCGATGTGCTCGGGTCGGCAGACAACCACCATCCCGATCCCCATGTTGAACACGCGGTACATCTCGTCCCGGCCGATGCCGCCGCGCTCCTGAATCAGCGTGAATATCGGCGGGACAGTCCAGGAGCCGGAATCGAACCGTGCCGTCACGTCCTCGGGCAGAATACGAGGCACGTTCTCGACAAGTCCTCCACCCGTGACATGCGCCAGACCCTTGATCACGCCGGACGCGTCCCCTTTCGCTCCGGGCCCCACATCCCCCGACAGCAGGGGCTTCAGCAGCGGATAGTAGCAGCGATGGGGCTCCAGGAGTTCCTCTCCCAGCGTCCGGCCCAGCTCCGGGTAGACCTCATCCAGCGCGGTACGACCGCGCGCGTCCAGATCGAAGACCCTGCGCACCAGGGAATATCCGTTGGTATGCAGCCCGCTGGACGGAAGGCCCAGAATGGCGTCGCCCGCTCTGATGGAGCCGGTATCGACTATCCGCCCCTTCTCCACCACTCCCACGATGAAGCCGGCGAGATCGTAGTCCCCGGGCGCGTAGATGCCGGGCATCTCGGCAGTCTCGCCGCCGATAAGGGCACAGCCCACATCGGCGCAGGCGCGGGCCAGCCCGCTCACCACATGCTCCAGGAGGCCGGGTACGAGCTTCCCCGCGGCCAGGTAGTCCAGAAAGAACAGGGGCTCGGCCCCGCAGGTGAAGATATCGTTCACGCAGTGATTGACGAGGTCGATGCCGATGGTATCGTGACGGTCGAGAGCGATCGCGATCTTGACCTTCGTACCCACGCCGTCAACGCTGGCGACCAGCACGGGCTCAGCCCGGCCCGATAGGTCGAACAGGCCCGCAAAGGGCCCGATGTCGGTCAGGACCTCGGGGCGAAAGGTGGCGCGCACGCTCTGCCTGATGCCTTCCCTGGCCCGGTTTGCGGCATCTCTGTCCACGCCGGAGGCTGCGTAGGTAAGCCCCCGCTTTCCGCTGGCGTCCTGTCCCACTAAGTCCCTCCGCCGCCCGGCGTGCAGCGCCGGCTACCCCGCACGGGAAATGGGCTCCATCGCGAGTTTGTCCATCTCGAGCTGCACGGGTATCGGGTAGTCCCCGGTGAAGCAGGCCAGACAGAAGTTCTCCTCCGGCAGTCCCACGGCGCGGATCAGGCCTTCGATGCTGAGATAGCCCAGGGAGTCCGCTCCCACAGCCTTCGCTATCTCGGGGATGCTCTTCTGGGCGGCAATCAGCTCGCCCCTCGTGGCCATGTCCACGCCGAAGAAGCAGGGATGGCGGATCGGAGGCGCGCAGATGCGCAGGTGGATCTCGCTTGCGCCCGCCTTGCGCAGCAGGCTGATTACCTGGGGAGTCGTCGTCCCGCGGACGATGCTGTCATCGACGACAACGAGGCGCTTCCCCGCAAGGACCTCGGGCATGGGATTGAACTTCAACTTGACGCCGAGGTCACGAAGGCGCTGCTCCGGCTCGATGAACGTGCGCCCCACGTAGCGGTTCTTGAGCAGACCTTCGGTGAACGGTATGCCCGACGCGAGAGAGTACCCGAGCCCGGCCGCCGTGGCCGAGTCCGGGACCCCTATCACCACGTCAGCGTCCACCGGATGTTCGCGGGCCAGCTCCAGGCCCATGGCCTGACGGCACGGGTAGAGGCGGCGGCCGCTGATGACGCTGTCCGGCCGGGCGAAGTAGATGAACTCGAAGATGCAGAGCGCCCGCCTCTCGGACTTCCCGCCCTCGAAGCTGGTCACCCCGTTCCCATCGACAAGGACGATCTC
>CAZNMB010000086.1:0-7236 GCA_964574095.1 uncultured Dehalococcoidia bacterium | reverse complement strand
GGTCCGCGGCCAGCATTCCGAACAGAGACCCCAGGACCTCGTACATCTTCTCGGTGCTTTCAAATATGGGCACTTGCGGTCCTCCTCAAGCAGGATAGATGAGCGACGCTGCCGACGCCGCGAGGTCTCACCCGAAGAGGCGCAGCAGCCTGTCCCGGCTCTCCGCGAACGATTCCTCCGCCAGGGCAGGGCACTGCGCCAGCTCCGCCTTGCCCTCCCTCAGCCCCGAAGCGAAGGCCATGCACGTCGGGCAGCCGCATTCCTTGCAGTTGGTACGGGGAAGGAGCCTGTAGATATCGAGCGTGTTCGGCGGAGGCCGTTTGCCTTCGACGCTGGGCTCGATCAGATGCCTGCGGCTCCAGACATCGTTGACCATGCCGACGATGCGGTCCGCCATCGCCTGCGCCTCCGCCCTGTCCTCAACGGGCGCGATCACGATTTCACGGGAGTTGAACGAGTACCTCTTCCCCTCCTCCTCCCACACCAGGGTCTGCGCGCCGAGGTAGTAGTCGCCGTTCTCCAGCGACGCATTGAGATAGGGCAAAGCCTCGGTGATGTCGTGTTCAAGTCGCACAGTCGCCCGCCAGAGAGTGGCCGTCGGAAAGCAGTCGGGCGTCGCCACCTCCAGCGCGTAGCCGCATATCAGGGCATCCGAATCAGCGGACATCGGACAACCTCCGTTCCCGGTCCTGTTCACAGTACAGGCAACGCCGCGGCCTGAAGGAGGCTCGCCATCTAGGCGATGACCCCCTGGTCCTTGAGCCGCGCGATGTCATCCCACGTGAAGCCGTTCTCGAGCAGCACTTCCTCCGTGTGCTGGCCCAGCTCCGGCGCCGTAGTCCGGATCGAAGAGGGCATCCCGCCGAGCCGTATCGGGTTTGCCACGAGTCTCGCGGTGCCGCGCGTCGGGTGCTCGACCGTGGCGAAGAAGTCGTTGGCCTGCGCCTGCTCATCGGCCGCCACGTCCGACGCGTCCTGCGCGGGCGCGTAGATCAGGCCGTGCCCGTCCAGGATGGGTTTCCATTCCTCCAGGGTCCGCCCTGCCATCGCCTCCTCGACCATCGCGAACAGCTCGTCGTTGTTGGCGAAGCGTGACTCCATCGTCTTGAACCGGTCGTCGTCCTCCAGGCGCTCCAGGCCCAGGGCCCGGCAGAAGCCGGACCAATAGGGGTCCTGCTGCAGGTGCGAGAAGTAGACCCACCTGTCGTCCCGGGTGCGGTACACGTTGGTCATGGCCGGCGTCTGCGACCGGCGGCGCAGCGGCGGGTACTCCCCCGTGGCTAGGGCGCAGCTCACGTCTACCCCCAGTACCCAGACACCCGTGTTGAACAGGCTCACGTCCACCTCCTGCCCGACGCCCGTCCTCTCCCGGGCGAAGAGGGCCATCGCTATTCCGCACGCCAGCGCGATCGATGTGGTGTGGTCCCCGAGGCCGCCGCGGGGGAACACCGGCGGCGAGTCCGGCTCCCTGAGCGATGCCATGAACCCTGAACGCGCCCAGAATGCGGTGACGTCGTACCCGCGCCGCTCCCGGTCGGGGCCTTTGCGGCCGTACCCGGTGAGGCTGGCGAAGATGAGCCTCGGGTTGAGCTCGCTGAGGGCCGGGTACTCCAGGTTGTAGCGCTCCAGATCGCCGGGACGCAGGCTCGTGATGAACACGTCGCTGGCCGCCAGCAGCCGGTGAAGGACAGCCTGCCCCTCCTCCCTGCTTATGTCAAGCGTGACGCTCCTCTTGTTGCGGTTGTCCAGCTCGAACAGCCAGTCAACGCCCATGCCCCCGACGTTCGTCAGGCCCCGCATACTGTCGCCCCGCACGGGGTGCTCGACGTGGATCACGTCGGCTCCCCAGTCGGCGAGGAGGGCTCCCGTCGCGGGCGCGGCCACCCATTGAGCCACCTCCACTACCCTGATCCCTTCCAGCGCGTTCTTCATCATGTGGCTCGCCTGAGCGGCAGATCCTCCCGGCCCCCTAGCCTGAGCCGGCCTTCTCGACCTGGACCAGGTTGTCGTACATCGCCGAGTTGGGCTCGAATACGGCCAACTGGGCGGGGTTGATGGTGGCGTGGGTCAACTCCTGGTAGCTCCCCTCCGCGAAGTGCTTGTGCCACCAGCCCTCGTTTATGTTAACCACCCCCGGCCGCACGCCCTGGTGGACCCTGGCCCTGAGCCTGGCCCGACCCCGGTCGTTGCGGGCCACCACCATGTCGCCGTCCCGGATACCTCGCTTCTCCGCGTCCGCGGGGTGAATCTCCAGCAGCGGCTCGGAGTCAAGTTCCCGAAGCCAGGACACATTGGCGAGCAGCGAGTGGTTCCCGTACTTCGTATGAGTGGAGAGGTAGCTCAAGGGGTACTTGCGCGACAGGGGCCGGCGCGGGCTCTCGACGGGCTCCAGATACACCGGCAGCTCCTGGCCGAACTGCTTCATCGCCTCGGAGTAGAACTCTATCCTGCCCGAAGGCGTGCGGAAGCCCGTGACGTCGTACGGGGCCACCTCAACCGGCCCCTTCTCCAGCTTCTCCAGGGTCACGCCCTCCATCGAAGGATGCCCCGACGAAAGCACGCGCTCCACGTACTGCTCCGAGGTGAGAGCGAAGTCCGGCCCCAGGCCCATCCTCTGTCCCACCTCATTCACGATATCGCGATCTGTCCTGGAATCGTGCAGCGGCTCGATGACCTTCGGCTGCAGCTGGACGTAGGGGCTGAGGATGTCCAGCGGCGTCAGCAGATCTAGCTGCTCGTAGAAGCTGCAGGTGGGAAGCACGAAGTCGGCGTACCGGGCGCTGTCCGTCAGGAACATGTCGGCGACTACGATGAAGTCGAGGGCGGGGACAAGCTCACTGAGGACCCGCCTGTTGTCCGGATTCTGGTTCATGAAGTTGTGCCCCGCGATCCAGAGGGACCTGATCGGGTAAGGCTCGCCCTTGACGATCGCGTCATATGCCTGCAGCAGGGGCACCGGCCGGGGGAAGCTGTCTCCGAACAGGATCGTGCCGCCGTTGAACAGGAAACGCCGGTAGCCTTCCGAGTACCCCTCGGGATTGATGTTGCCCGTCACGGCGGCCAGCGCGGTCACGGCGCGCCAGCTCAGGTCGCCGTGGAAGGTCCGCTGTTGGCCCATGCTGCGGTACGATGCCACCGGCCTGCGCGTCGCGTAGTCGAGGGCGAGGCGCTCGATCCGCTCCGGCGGGACCTCTGTTATCTCGGCTGTCTTGCCCAGCGGGTACTGCCCGGCCAGATCGACCAGCAGTTGAAACGCCGGCGCGCATTCGATCCCGGCGACGCGGAAATCGCCCGTCAGCGCCGGGGCCAATCCCCCGTCGTCATGGGCCGCCGCGCCGCCGGTGCCGGAGTCCCAGACAACGTGCCTCGCCGAACCTTCGGGGACGATGTCGCTCTCCCGGAGGAACATCCCGTTGTCGCGCCGCACCAGAAACGGGCCCACCGTGTGCCCGGCGATGAACCCCTCGTCGTGCAGCCCGCGCTCGAAGATGACGTTCATCATCCCCAGGGCCAGGGCCGCGTCGGTGCCGGGGCGGATTGACACGTACTCGTCGGCCTTGGACGCCGAGCTGGTGAAGCGCGGGTCAATGGCCACGAGCTTCGCTCCAGCCTCCACAGCGTCGCGGATCCGGCGCCAGTAGTAGGGCCGGGTCTCGCACTGATTGGCGCCCCAGAGAACGCACATGCCCGGCCTCTCGAAAGCCATCGTGTAGAGGTGCCCGTACTGCGTGCCGTAGCTTGTCTGATCGGCGCACGGCCCGGCCGCGTCGCCGAAGCCGATGGGGTTGATGAGGGTCGCCCCGAGGGCGCTCGCCAGCCTGATGTAGGGCAGGACCTCGACCACCCAGGCCAGCGCCTCGCTCCCGTGCCTCTCGCGGACCTCGCCCAGCCGCCGCGCTGTGGCATCGAGGGCCTCGTCCCACGACACGCGCTCCCACCTTCCCTCGCCTCTCTCACCGACGCGCTTCAGCGGATACTTCAGCCTGTCCGGGTGATAGACCAGCTTCGGGCTGCAGAGAGAGCGCGCACATATGTGGCGGAACCTGGGGTCGGGGAAGTCGGCGGGCTCGACCTTGACCAGCACGCCATCCCTGACGTGCGCCAGGATGCCGCAACGTACTCCGTCCACGATTCCGCAGACAGTGCGTATCACCCGGGTCTCTCCTGAGACAGGCATCATGCACCCCCTCGAAGTGAAACGGGGCCTTGGGCTCGAATGGTACATGTGCACTCCCGAGCTGTCAAGCTCGTAGAGCCAGACGGCCGAAGACAGCACGCCGAGGCCATCGGATGACTCTCGCGGCTGTCCAAGCGCTTTCAGGCTGGTCTCGGAGGCCCCGAATCTGCTAGAATGGAAGTGCATGGCCTTTCAGGAGATCCCAGGTCCCGCCCCGGCAAACCAACTGCGAGTCCCGCGTGGAGTGAGGTACCGGTATGTCTGACCGGGCGCTGGGACACTTGAGGGTCGTCGAACTGTGCAACCTCGTCTCCGGGCCCTATTGTACGAAGCTGATGGCCGATCTGGGGGCCGAGGTGATCAAGATCGAGGCCCCCGGGACCGGCGACGACTCCAGAAGAAAGGGGCCCTTTGTCAACGACCAGCCCCACTACGAGCTGAGCGGGCTCTTCCTCCACCTGAACACCAACAAGCTGGGAATAACGCTGGACGTCGGTACGGAGACGGGGAAGGCTATCTTCAGGGACATGCTGCGACAGGCCGACGTTCTCATCGAGGACAACCCTCCCGATAGGATGCGCGCGCTCGGCCTGACCTACGACGACCTGGAGCCGGTGAACCCCCGCCTGGTGATGACCTCGATCACCCCCTTCGGCCAGACGGGGCCGTACCGCGACTACAAGGCATACGAGCTGAACTCATGCCATGCGGGCGGGGAAGGATACCTGCTGCCTCTTCACTCGGAGAACGACGATCGGGAACCGGTCAAGCCGGGCGGCATCGTCGGGGACTCCATATGCGGCCTCAGCGCCTGCCTGGCGACCCTGAGCGCGACTCTCGCGGCGGCAGCGACAGGCGTCGGGCAGCACATCGACGTCTCGAAGCAGGACGTGCTGATGTCGCTCGTCCAGAACCACATATGCACGTACGCGAATCTGCAGGAGGTGCACTCGAGGGTCCGCCAGGGGTTCCTGCTGATACTGCCGATGGAGTGCCAGGACGGGTATGTGATCATAACGGTCGTGACGGACCGCGAGTGGCGCAGCCTCGTCGAGTGCATGGGGAACCCCTCATGGGCCGATGACGAGAGGTTCGCGTCCTGGGCCGGACGGCACTGGTGGGCGGGCACTGAGATAAACCCGAGAGTGCAGGAGTGGGTCCTCGGGTTCAAGAAGGACGATCTCTTCCGCAAGCTGCAGGCCAACGGCGTCTCGGCCGTCCCGGTCGCCACGACGGAGGACCTGGTTAGATCGACTCAGATGGCGGAAAGGGGCTTCTTCGCTGAGATCAGCCATCCGGAGGCCGGGACTGTCAGGTATCCAACGGCAGCGTATCAGCTCTCCGAGACCCCCTGGACGGCAGAGTCAGCCGCGCCGTTACTGGGCGAGCACAACGAGATGGTCTATTGCCGGCGTCTGGGCATGAGCAGAGAGGAACTCGCGAAGCTGGCTGAAGCGGGGATCGTATGACGAGAGAGCCTGCTCAACTGCACAGGCCCCCGTTGCGAGGGGTGCGAGTGGCCGACTTCACTTGGCTGTGGGCGGGGGCATACGCCACCGGGCTGCTGGCGCTTCTGGGGGCCGAGGTCATCAAGATCGAGAGCATGAGCCGCGTGGACCAGACCCGCACCATGACCTTCACCCTCGGCAAGGCATTCGCGGGCGTGGAAGAATCACCGGTCTTCAACGCGATAAACCTGAACAAGCTCTCGGTGAAGCTCAACCTGAAGCGTCCCGAGGCCGTGGAGCTGGCGAAGAGGGTAGTGCGGATCTGCGATGTGGCGGCGGAGAATATGCGCCCCGGCGCAATGGAAAGCCTGGGCCTCGGCTACGACACCCTCCGATCACTGAGGCCCGACATCGTAATGCTATCCTCCTCGGCCTTCGGCAGCAAGGGCCCGTTCCGCACGTACGGGGGCTACGCTCCCAGCTTCGCCTGCGCGAGCGGTCTGGCCAATCTGACCGGCTACTTTGACGGCGCGCCGAACCCGATGACAGGCTCGACCGACCTCATGAGCGGCATCACCGGCGCTTTCGCGGTGGTCGCCGCACTGAACCACAGGCAGCAGTCAGGTCGCGGGCAGCACATCGACCTGTCATCCGTCGAGAGCCAGGCGGTCCTGGCCGGCGACGCCCTCATGGAGTACCTGCTGAACGGTCGGGTGCAGTACCGGCAGGGGAACCACGACAAGATAATGGCCCCCCACAACTGCTATCGCTGCAAGGGCGAGGACAAGTGGGTGAGCATCGCCGTCTCGACCCCGGAAGAGTGGAAGGCCCTGTGCGAGGTCATGGGGAACCCGGCGTGGACGGGGGAGGACAGGTTCGCCGACGCGTACCGGCGCTGGAACAACCAGGACGAGTTGGACGCGCTGCTGGCCGCATGGACAATGGGGTACACTCACTATGAGGCAACGGAGACGCTGCAGCGGGCCGGTGTCGCGGCCATGCCCTCTCTGAGCAATGAGGAGATCGTCAGCGATCCCCACTTCAAACAGAGCAGCGTTCCCACGACGGTGGACCACCCGGTCATGGGCCCGCAGATCGTCTTCGGACTCCCGTGGCGCTTCTCCAAGACTTACGCGCCGGTGACCAAGGCCTCCCCTCTCATGGGCGAGAGCAACAGCTATGTCTTCGGAGACCTCCTCGGTCTTTCCGGGGACGAGATCCAGCGCCTCGTGGACGAGGGCGTTATCTTCTAGCCGACGGCGGGAGCATCCGGCGTAACCTCACGGACCAGGGCCGGCGTCCGCATCCTGGCGGGCGGAAGTACCGGTCTCGCGGTCTGACTCGACTGCACGGCTCGACCCGCCCCCGCCGATAGCCGCTCCCACCCGCCACCCGGCGGCCGCTCCGCAATCCACGCCTGCCAAACCACGCCGCGCGGCGCGCAATACCGCTTTCTCTCCGCAGAGTACCAAAGTCACCCCGCAAGTCACACTACTATGTCCTTGCCGGGTTGGCACTATTGGGTGATGTACATGGCAAAGTCCGGCAGTCTATATTGGGGACGTGCAGGCAAGAAAGTGAATGGAGAATGATATGGCAAGTACATACGGC
>CAZNMB010000085.1:4365-7241 GCA_964574095.1 uncultured Dehalococcoidia bacterium | reverse complement strand
GAAGTGAGAAGACGGGGAAGTAGCACCACGCACCAGCAACGTGCCGGCGGTACTCGACGTGCAGAACCGGGGCAACTCTCCGGACGGGCGAGAGGTCCCCGTCAGCAATCACAGGGCGAGTCGCCGCACAAGTCCGTAGTCCAGCATCATGTTGCGGACTGTGGACTGATGTTCACAATCAAATTCACAGCAGTCGCACCTGCAGTCCCTCAAATGATGCCATGACTCGAACTGCGCGGCACCAATTCAATCTCGAGCGAGGCGAAAGACGTGCTTGAGGTCTGGATGCTGGCGGGCGCGCTGGAGCGATTCGCGGACCGGCTGAGGGAAGAATCCGACGGCGACGAAGACGCCCGCAGAAGGGCCTACAAATCCGGGAAGGCCGATGGACTGCTCTTCGCCGGCAAGCTCTTGCTTGAGTCCTGCTGGAACGGATACTCCAGCAGGGTCCACGCGCAGCAAACGGGGCCGGGCTCGACCCAGGACAGCCCCTGTCTGCCCATTTCCCCAGCGCTTCCACACCCCGACCCCAGAACGGCGTTGGTAGAGGCTGACTAGAATGCCCGGCACTGCTCAGATGACACTCGACTCCGAATTGATCCGACGACCGGAGGGCGTGATGGCAACCACAGTCAGGATATTGGGCAGGGTCGCGGGGGCGATCCTGTGGCCAGTGGGCTGGTCCGTGGGCTTCTGCATTGGCTTTGCCACCGGCTTGCTGCGCCATTCAGAACTGACTCCCCGAACACATGGCTGAGCCTTCACCGGCCTCGCCACCGCGACAAATGGGGCCTCGGAGCACACCCTGCTGTTCTCAAGAGTGACCGGCATGTGCCCGCGCATCATCTCAGAGGAATCACCCTGCTCTCACCGCGCCGACCTTCGGCCGGGAGAGCCGCTTGCATTGGCCAGCCGTGACAACTACAATCGACACCACCTCGACCACGCGGCTGCCAACGCGGCGCGGAGCGGCAGATGACTGAACGCATCAAGTGGACCGACTGCGAGGGATTCACGATACTGCATGTCGACTACTCCGACCTGCCCGAAGAGGCATACCTCGACACCATGGAAGAAGCGGCACAGCTCCTGAGGGCACTTCAGGGCGTGCCCTCGGACTCTCCCATACTCGTCATGGCCAACGTGATCAACACCCGCACTACGGACAACATCGCGGACAAGTTCAGAGAGGTCTCGACAGTGATGGAGCAATTCAAGGGCTACGCCCACGCCGTTGTCGGTGAGCCGCGGGCGCTGAAGCCTTTCGCCAGGATTCTCAGACCGGGTATGTACCTGACCGGCACCGAGCAGGATGCCAGGAACTGGCTGTTGAGACAGGCGAGACGGCACACAAAGAGACATCCGACGTAGGGAGCCGCGGACTCCACTCCACCCTAGTCATCGCACCATCGTTTCCTCCGTCCGCTTCCTGACGTCCGCGCATCCCGTACTTCGTATCCCGAGGCTTCGTGTTTCCGGCCGATGTGGTACAGAAGTGCGGCGGAGCAGGTACCATTAGGTGATTGCCACAAACGCCCCTTGTGGCTAGAGTTCTGTATGTGGGCTGATAGCGCGGAGCCCCGCATCCTGGACTGCACCAAGAGTGCGGTATGGAGCGCCAGCGACATGGATCTGGACGTCGACGTATACAGGGCCCAGGACGATCACATCTTCCTTACGGTGAAAGGTCCGGCTCAAGGCCTGGTACAGTTCCCGGACCTGACGACGCTGGTTGCGTTCCTCATTGACTGTCAGGTGCTCCTCGAGAGCTTTGAGGGGGCTGCCACCCTGAACAGCAATGCGATACCCGATTGCATACTGGAAGCCTTCGGGGAAGACCCCCACGACGGCGGCGCCCTGTAGCGCCTCGTGCTGCCCTCGAAGGCGCTCTGCCTGGCGAACGTCTGCCGCATCCGTCCTCGATCGACCTTTCCTGACGACGAGGGAGGAGAAGTGGAGGAATGATGAGAGATGATAGGTTGCATGTCGCGGCAAAAAGGGGGATGATAGTCGCAATGACCAGGTATCGGTTGAGCGTCACGGCATTGAGAAGGCTCAAGTGGCTGGCCCTGGGGGTAGCCTCGACACTGGTCGGCCTGCTCCTGGCTGGCTCCTTCCAGTTCATCACCGACCACAGATGGTATTGGGACGTGGCCCCTCTTCTGTGTGTGTTGATTCTGCTGGGCACGGTGTTGGGGGGGCTGCTTGTCGGGCGCACCCTTGGCAGATCTCATGACACGCGCCGGTGGATGGTTGTGGTCGGCGGCCTTCTGGGTCTTGTGTGGATTGGGACCGGCACCCTGGCGACGGTGTTGGGCGCGCTGGGCATGTTCCACCTGTCCATAGTTCAAGGCCATATTGGCTGGGATACGTACTCCAACAGCTCATTGTTCACGGGCGCTCCCATACGCTTCCTCCAGATCGCCGCAGGCACCGGATTCCTGGGCGGCGTGGTGGTCGGGCTGAGTTCGGCCTGGAAGCGGCTCCTGGCCGTGCTGACGCTCGCCCCGTAGGGCCGGACAACCCCTCCGATCGTCCCCCGGATGCCTTCCACTCCACAGGCGCAAACATAGCCCTGCATCGGCTGCTGCTGTCCCACGCGCCTGTTCTCGCTCGCCCGGCCACTCCAGCCGACGGAGCTTGGCAAGACCCTGCCCCCGGTGTATACTCCCGGCAAAGGCAGCCTCACCATGACGTCGCGCGGTCAGAGGCGGGAGAGAAGATGATGAAACGCTCGATTGCCGCTCTCTTCGTGTTGATTCTGGTCGCAGGGGTTGCCGCCTGCGGGGGCGGAGCGGAATCGACGGCGGTCGACTCCGACGGCGACGGCTGGACGGACGCCCAGGAGACGCTGGCAGGGACCGACCCCTTGAGCG
>CAZNMB010000085.1:0-4265 GCA_964574095.1 uncultured Dehalococcoidia bacterium | reverse complement strand
GGCGACGGCTGGACGGACGCCCAGGAGACGCTGGCAGGGACCGACCCCTTGAGCGTGGACACGGACGGTGACGGGCTCTGGGACCCCCTGGACCCCAATCCGCTGGACGCCGGCATTCCGGCGGCGACCCAGACGCCTGCGCCCGCAGGGACATCAACACCTCAACCCTCTCCCGGAGCCACGCCGACTCCCAGCACAGGCCCCGTTTCGCAGGGGGTCGCCGTGACCATCCCGGAAAGCATATTGCAGGACTGCTGCTCGCAGTTCCTCACAGAGTACAAGGAAGTCGCGGACGCGACCGCCTACCAGTCCACGGACGCCAAGACGATCTTCCTGCCGTTCTCGCTCCACTGGGACGTCCTGCCCGATCGGATGAAGCCTCTCGCCGAGGCGTTTATCCGGCTCGTGAAGGCGAGAGTAGACGTGCCGCCGGGCGTGAAGGTGGGGCCGGGCAAGTACACATACGTTCCCTACGTAAGAGAAGCCGGCGGTGTGATTCTCCTCCAGGGCACGAAGTGCGCGGAGTGCGACTCCATCACGTGGCTGTAGATGCTGCGGGCAACGCCGGTTAGGGAACCACTCGTCTACCGAAGGCGTGGCCCGGCCGGATCTGCCGACAGGGGCGGGACCGGACGGTCGCGGCCGGCGGTGATGCCGGAGGAGCCCAGTCCCTCCGCCGGGACCCCAGCCCGGAGAAGGAGCTCATCGCAGGAAGCAACATCGGCTTCGGATGCTCCGGCCGCCTCGTCATCGGCGGTTGTCGGTCCAACCGCCAGGCCCACGCTCTGGCGAGCCTGGGCGAAGAGCGCCTCAATCTCAGCCTTCAGGTCCCCAACCGCAGCGGCTATCGTGGCGGCGGCACGGTCGGCTGCCTGCTCCGCCATCTCGGCTATCTCAGTCCGGGCGCTCTCCACGTGCGGGTTGGCGTCCGGGACAGTCGCCTTGTCTCTTCGCTTTGTCCACCACTTGACCACAGCATCTTGATTCTGACCGCGCCCGCCACAGCCCGCAATAGGGTGTTCGTACTTCCGAGGCTGGGCATTTTGTACCCCCGCCCGAGTCCAGTGCGACCGGACCGGCGCGGCCGACGGAATGGCGGCTAGGGCACGGCCACTTCGGCCCAGCGCCGGCCCACGATATCGAGCACGAATCGCAGGGAGCCGGTCTCGAGGAACTCGGCGACCTCGGGCGGCACGGTCGCCTTGACGCTCGCCTCGGTAAGCTCCTCGCCCGACATCGATATGCTCGCAGCTTCCAGGCCCGCGTCGAGCAGAATGCACTTCGGCCCGCCTGCCGCGTTGGACCACGGCTCCCATTCCACGAGCCCGCCCTCCGTCGGATTGGGGTCCCCCGTCCGCGCGAAGCTCGCTGCGTAGGCCATCATGGCCGCGGAGAGGGCCTCTTTCCCCGGCCGGTTCTGCTCCGTGAACAGCACCGAGCCCAGGGATTCGAAGGAATCGTCACTGCCGAAGAAGAAGGGGATATCCAGCCCGTGGCAGGCGCCCAGCCTGGCCCCCCAGGGATCGGGAAGCACGCTCTCACCAGCCTCCCCCGCCGCTCCCCAGAGGAACTGGTACACGTACACATCCGGCTGGTCCTCGTTCGATCTCAGGGCCCTCGCGACCTCGTCCACACCTACGGCCTTCCACAGGTCGCTGGTGTATGCCGTCACTCTCTGGTACAGCTCGTCCTTGCCCACGAACGCGGGGTCCAGGAACAGAAACAGCTTGGTCTCGTCCTTGTTGCTGCCTATGACCATCGGCACCTTGCTCGGGTAGGTCCCCTGCTCCAGGGTCTCGAAGCCGGTCTCGGGAATGACCGTGCCGTCCTCGAATATGAAGGGGAACGCGATCATGCCGAACAAAGCCGATTCGTACCCGGCCAGCAGCTCATCCGGGGTCTTTGATCTCAGGTACGATTGCAGCTTGGCCGCAGACATGGAGTCCAGCCGGGCCGTCGCGTCCGCCTCGTCACCTGCGGTCCCGTCGTTGACCAGGAGCTTCAGGGCCAAGTCGCGTGCGCTTTCCTCTCCATCCGAGAGAGGGTTGGTGATGGGGATGCCGCTCTGCGCGATCGCCCGGTGGAAGAGGCCTTCGGCAGGCGGCGAGATCACCAGAGAGAAGACGTTGATCGCGCCGGCGGACTCCCCGGCTATAGTCACGTTGTCGGGATCGCCGCCGAATGCCTCCACGTTGTCACGGACCCACTCCAGCGCCTTGATCAGGTCCAGCGTGCCGTAGTTGCCCGAATCGTCCATCTCGTGGCCGGGCTCGCCGCTCCTCAGAGCCGGGGAGGTGAACCACCCCAGGGGACCAAGCCTGTAGTTGACGGTCACGACGACCATGTCGGACGTGCCGGCGATTCTCGCCCCGTTGTAGGTATCGGAGGAAGCTGACCCGCCGCTGTTCCCGCCTCCATGTATCCAGAAGTACACCGGCAGGCCCGTCTCTTCAGACCGCGGCCGCCAGATGTTCAGGTAGAGGCAGTCCTCGCTGCCCACAATGTCGTTGCCGATGTCATACTGAGGGCACTCGCTGCAGTACTCCGTCTCGTCCCGCGAGTCGGACCACGGGGCCGGGTCTATCGGGGCCTTCCAGCGCAGCGGCCCCACGGGCGGCTCGGCGTACGGGATGGCCTTCCACACCCAGGTGTCAGCCGTGTCCTCAAATCCGGTCACGGGCCCGTACAGCGTACCTACCGCCGCGTCCCCCGTCCAGGAGGACAGAGCCGCGGGGCCCGTCTCGTTCACCCCGCAGCCGACAGCGCCGACGAGCGGCAAGACCGCCAGCAGCAGGGCCAACAGCAGGGAAAGGCTCAGTCTTCGCATCCCGGTCCCTCCATCAACTGCGGTTTTCAAGGCCTGGCTGTGGGGCAACCCCGCCCGCGAATGCGCGAGCCGCCGCACTCACGCCAGCGGCTAGCTCACATCGTCTCCAGGCGGCAGGACCTCCGGTTTCGCCCTCCGGCGGGAGCGCTTGGCCGGAGGCTGCGCCGCCTCAGCCTTTGGGAGCGCAGCCTGTACGGCGGGCTCCACCGCCTTCGCGCTCCGGCCCTGCTCGAGAACGTTGCCGAAATACACCTTGGTGTGAGGCCAGGGGATCTCGATACCCTCTTCGTCGAACCGCTTCTTGATCCTCTTCCGCAGCTCCCCCATCACCTCCCACTGCCTGATCGGCTTGGTATCGCCCAATACCTTTATGTCAATCCCCGAATCGCCGAGATTGTCGATACGCAGCACAGCGGGCGGCTTGAGGATTGCCTGCGCCCAGTACTCCTCCCGGGCCATCTCCAGCCCCACCCGGTTGATCACGTCGATGCAGCGGTCGAGGTCTTCGCCGTAGGCCACGGAGATATTGAGGTTGACCCTGGAGTACTCCTTGGTGTAGTTGCTCGCAACCGTGATCACACCGTTCGGGACCACGTGCACGATGCCGTCGAGGTCCCTGAGTATCGTCCTCCTCAGGCTCACCTCTTCCACTATGCCGCCGATGTCGGCGATCTTCACCACGTCTCCCTTGCGGTACTGGTTCTCCACAATGATGAACATCCCGGCCAGCACATCCTTGACCAAGCTCTGCGCACCGAAGCCGATGCCGATACCGAGGACCCCGGCGCTCGCCAGCAGAGGGCCAATGTTGACCCCGAGCTCGGAGAGGATCATGAAACCGGCAATCGCCCAGACCGCTATCCGGGCAACCTGACTGAGGAAGTGGCTGATGGTCTCAACCCTTTTCTTGAACTCTTCGCGCGCGCGGCCCTTCCGCCTCATGGCGCGCGTGACTACTCTGTCGATCACGGTCTTGTCGATCCGGTTCACGGCGAGTGCAAGGGCGACTATTATGGCGATCCGGACCCCGTGACTGCCCAGCCAGTCCCGCACGGCCCTCCCGGCCGGCGCCAGGTCCACCGCAAACCGGGGGAGAACGGCGAACACGAGGCCGGCGAGTATGACAGCGGTGCCCACTCCGACGACAACCCGGGTTGACGTGCGCACGAACTGCTCGTGTTCCTTCGCCGTCCGGCCCGCTGCCGACCGCGCGAGTCTCCGGGCCACAACCTTGGGTGTCAGGAACCTCAGTGCCGCGTAGGCGAAGACGGCCACAGCCAGGCTGACGAGAAGCCACACTCCCTGTTCAGAGAACCAGTCCCCGACCGACGCCCAATCGATGCCCGGCGAAAGGCTATCCATTATCCGCTACCTCCGTGCACGAGGTCCTGTCAGTGCGGGCACAGTATAGCAGGAGGACGTACGTGCGACAAGACTC
>CAZNMB010000084.1:0-7284 GCA_964574095.1 uncultured Dehalococcoidia bacterium | reverse complement strand
AGCACATCTTCGTTTACACTGTGCCGCATCAAGCCTGTGTCATTCCGAGCAGTGCTTTCCCAGACGAAGCGGTTCGCCGACAGTTCGTGGATACAATCAGCCGCTACTTCGATGATGCCCAAGAAGAGGACTGATGGGCACTATTCCCCCTCATGAACCCACGTATGCCTTGACACAGCCCGCAAACGACAACCGAGCAGTACCCTGGTCTGCCCGCTCTTGACAACAGCCTGCGAATCATGTTCCAATGGGGCACCAACGCCGCCGCCACACAACACCACGATGACAGGGTTCAAGCGCTCCCCGATGATCGCACTCGTGCCCGTGTTGCTTCTCGCCGGCGTCTCCGATCCGGCCTCGGGCTGCGGGACGACCGGCACCGTCCTCAAGGTGTTGGCGGCCGTGCTGGTCAGCGGGGTGTTCCTCTACAACCACTTCCGGGGCAGGATCAGGGGATTTCTCGGCGGCCTCGCCTCCAGAGGCAGAAGAGGCTAGGGGCAGGAGGCGCATTCCAACCCTGCCGGAGTCCCTTCGCTGTTCGGCTTCCCTTTTGCGACTCCCTCTCCCTTGACGGGAGAGGGTAGGGTGAGGGTGAACTCCCCCTCCCTCTTACCCCCTCCCGCCAGGGGAGGGAGAAGAATGGCCGAAGCCCACCGTGAGACTGCATGGCAACGTGGTGTCCGCGCATCCGTCAGACAGGATAGCCTGGAGCATCGGCTCCAGGCGGGGTTGAAGGGGGCGCTTCAACTTGCCCGCGATTCTCAGCCAAGCTCCTGAGGGCGGGAGGCGCGGTCCAGCACCAGCCTGAGTCTCTTCGTTACGCCGTCTGCTTGCCGAGGCCCATTATGTGGGCCGTGTAGTTGATGCCCGTGCCCAGGCCCACGATGAGGAAGAGTATCAGAAGCACCCAGGCGTACTCCCAGGCAATGATGTACGCCATGACTGTCGGGTAGAAGACCGCCGCGAGCAGGTTCGTGTCCAGGTGGATGATGGTGAACTTGCCCCTGCTCCTCGAGATCAGGCCGACCACGGGGACCGCCCAGACGAGGAAGAACAGCGACACGCCGCCGAACCAGTAGGCCTCCCCCTTCGCCATGAGGGTGATTATCGTACCGTAGACGAGGAGGAAGTCGGCCAGGCCGTCGAAGACCTCTCCGTAGGAAGCGAACTTCTTGCTGCGCCGGGCGAAGTACCCGTCGAGATAGTCGGTGACCGCGGCGAAGGCGAAGAGATAGTAGGCGGCGTCCCTTTCCTCCGAGACGATCAACCAGATGACGATCGGGGCGGCGAAGACCCTGGCGACGGTGAGTACGTCCGCCAGTCTGACCGAAGTGATTCTCTGCATCAAGCTGCTGTCTGGTTGCCGGGGCTTGCCCCCGCGTGGTTGCCACAATATAATGTCGGGACTCGCATGTTGTCAAGGAACCTGCCGGACACGTGCGCTGGTGCTGCCTCGCCGCCGGCGAGCAGTTGCGAAAGGGAGAATAGCATGAAAGAGGGGAAACCCAGCTTCACCGCCGAGGGAACGGTCGCCCTGAGGTACGCCGAGTGGCTGGCGCCGGAGGGGAAGCGGATGTGCCACGACCCGCTGGCGAAGGACTTCGTCCCGGCCAAGTTCCGCCTCCTCGGACGGAACAGGCTGGTGGCGAAGGCCGCGCTCAGCCTCGTCGAACGGCTGGTCCCCGGCATGATCGCCTACATCGTGGGCCGCACGAGATACATCGACGAGTACGTGGCGCAGCGCATCGATGACGGCATCGCGCAGCTCGTGGTCATGGGCGCGGGCTACGATTCCCGGGCCTACAGGTTCGACAAGCTGAAAGGGAGGGTCAGGGTCTTCGAGGTGGACTTCCCGGCGACCCAGCAGGTCAAGAAGGCCAAGGTCAAGAAGATCTTCGGCTCCCTTCCCGATCACGTCGTGTACGTCCCGGTGGACTTCGACGAGATAACTCTGGGCGACGGGCTGTTCGCGGGCGGATTCGACAAGGACGCCAAGACCCTGTTCATCTGGGAGGGCGTGACTCCGTACATAACCCCGCAGGCCATGGACGAGACGCTGGCCTTCGTCGCCAACAATTCCGGCCCGGGCAGCTCAATCGTACTCGACTACATCTATCGCTCGGCCCTGGACGGCACGTTCCAGCGCCGCCAGGTGCACTGGATCCGAAGGGCGTGGGAGGTGATCGCCCAGCCCATAACCTCGGAGCGCTTCTGCTACGGCATCCCCGACGGAACCATCGAGGAGTTCCTCACCCAACGTGGGTTCCGCGACGTCGTGGACACGAGCGGCGAGCACTTCGAGAGCGCCCACGCCAGGGGGCCGTACGAGAACCTGAGGGTCTGGCACGTGGTTCACGCCACGGTCGCCGGCCCCGAAGTGAGATGACCCGCGCCGGAGATTCCGGCGTCAGGTGGCTCGCCCGCACCCGGCCCCGCGCTCGGACTCCGACAGCCGGCAGGAGCGACACGTGGAAGAGTCAGAAGAGAGGCACGACGGAAGCCCTGAGTACAAGGTGCTCAAGGAGCGAATGAGGGCGGATTTCCGGCAAATCCGCAGGGCCGCCAGGAGGCGCGCACCGCTCGACATGGAGTTGGTCCGTGCTTTCTGCCTGGACGCCCGACTGATGACTGAGTACCCCGGAAAGGGCGATGAATACTACCCCGAGTTCCTCGATCGCGTGGAGATAATGGCGGCGGCGGCGGAGCGTGGCGATCGCGCCGCGCTGGAGGACGCCGTCGCCGCGGTGCGGCGGCTGAAGAAGGAGTGCCACAAGCGGTTCAAGTGACAGGGGCCGGCGCCGGGGGCCGCCGCCCCTGTGTGAACGTCCCCGGTCCGCACAACGATGGCCGACGAGGGAAGCTCTCGGATGAAGAAGAGGGTGCTGGTCACCGGCGCGGCGGGATGCGTGGGACTTCAGCTTGTCCCCGAGCTGCTCGCGCGAGGCTGCTCCGTCGTGGCGGTGGACCGGCCGGGCTCCCCGCTGCCCGATCCCAAGCCGGATGTCCTCGAGGTCCGCGAAATCGACCTTGCCCGCGACGACAGCGCCTTTGAGATAGCTCGAGGCGTCGATGTCGTTGTCAACCTGGCGGCGATCGTGGACGTGTCGCTGCCGTTCGACGTGCTGGCGCCCGTGAACCTGGATGCCGCCCGGAGACTGTATGAGGGCGCCGCGCTGGGAGGTGCTTCGCTCTTCGTCCACATCTCGACGGGCTCACTGTACCGCTCGGCCGCCCATCCGCTGCGCGAGACCGACCCGCTGTGGACGCCGAACGACTACGCGCGCACCAAGCTGCTGAGCGAGGACTACATGCTGTCCCGCGACCCCGGAAAGGGCCCCGCGGTCAACATGCTGAGGCCGGCCCTGGTCTTCGGCCCGCGCGGCAAGGTCCTGGTCTCCGCCCTGATCACGGTCGCTCCGATGATCCGCCGGTACACGAGAAGGCTGGTCAGGCTGCGGGGCGGCGCGCGGACCAACCTGGTCCATGGCAGCGACGTCGCCCGGGCCATCTGCTTCCTCATCGACCAGCCCCAACCGCACGGCGAGATATTCAACGTCGCCAACGACGACCCCCGGCCAATCGGGGAACTGCTGAGCGCGGCGCTTGAGATGGGCGGGATACGCCTGACGCGGAGGTCCCTGCCGATACCGACCTGGCTTCTCCACTGCGTGAGGCCGCTCATCGACCGCGAAGCTGTCGCGGGCATGGTCAACAGGAGGCTCGCCGCGCAGTGGAACACCCTGCGCGAGCGTGAGGGGCTGGCCCCGAACGGGGTGGAGCCGCGCCTGGACCGCGAGAGCCTGGACTACGCGTTCGGCGACTTTGTGTTCGACAACTCGAAGCTGAAGGCACTGGGCTTCCGCTATCGCTATCCCGACTTTGAGAGCGGCTGGAGCCAGGCACTGGCGTGGTACTGCGACAACCGCTGGATTCCCTCAGCGGCACCACAGCACGAGGAGCACGCCTGACGGGCAGGTGAGCCATGGGGTTCCGGTTCAAGGAGACGATGCGGGGATGGGTGGACTCTAGCGACCATTCGCGGCTGCCGTTCGAGTTCGCGATAACCGCCCGGGCCGGCAGCAGCGTCGGATACCTGCTGGGCCGTCCGCTCGACGTGGCCGGCAGCGTCTCGCTGCAAGGGCTGGCCGAAGGTGTGCCCGTCGATGGTACTCTCCAGGTGGCCCTGCCTGTCCGGCGCCGGCTCTGGTACGACCTGAGCTTCAGGTCGGAGGACGGCGCGGTGTGGCGGTACATCGGCCGCAAGGACGTGCGCTACCGGCATTTCTTTCGCACCATGAGCCGGCTCAAGGGACCACTCTATCGCGACGGCGAGCGGTTCGGGACGGCGGAGCTGTGGTTCAGCTACCGCGACCTGCCCCGGTTCCTGCTCAGCTTCCGCCCCTGAGCATCGCGTCCGGCTTCCGGGCTAGCCGAAGTTGCGGGCCCTGGGGGCGGGAGGCGGGCCGGCGGCATCCTCCGGCCGGGGCTCCCGCAGCGGCGTCAGCCTGCTGGCCACGACATTGGCGACGCCGTCCTTCTTCTGCAGCACGCCCTCGACCTCGATGAACGGCTCCATCCGGGTTATCCTGCGGTACCTCTCGTAGACCTTCGGCTTCACAACCACGTTGACCAGGCCGTGCTCGTCCTCCAGGGTGAGGAAGACAACCCCCCTCGCCGTGACCGGCCGCTGCCTGCAGACGACACAGCCCGACACCCGCACCCTCCTGCCCGACCCGGTGCCGGGGATATCGGTGCTCTTCAACGCCCCCTTCCCGGCAGCGCCCTCGCGGAATATCTCCATCGGGTGATGGCCCGCCGAGAGCCCCTGTACCCTGTAATCGGCCGCTATCCGCTCCCTGAGGCTCATCGCCGGCAGCTCCACCCGGTGCGAAGGGAAGTCGAGCGCGAGCCCGCCGGGGGCCTGATGCGCCATAAGGCCGAGTTCCCACAGCAGCTCTCGTCTGGGCTTCCCCAGGTAGTCGAAGGCACCGACCAGTATCAGGTTCTCTATCGCCTCGCGGTCGAGGCCGGTGCGCCGGCGGAAGTCACTCAGCGAGACGAAGGGGCCCCGCCCCGAGGCCTCCTCGATCCCCGGCCACGCGCTCTCGCCCACCGACCTGACATAGCGGAAGCCGAGCCTTATCCCCCCGTCTTCGACGGTGCACCTGCCCCTGCTCCGGTTTATGTCAACCGGCAGGGTCTCGATCCCGCTGCGCCGGGCGTAATTCACGATGACCTCGGGTGAGTAAAACCCCATCGGCTGGCAGTTGAGCAGGGCACAGTAGTACTCGCGGGGGTAGTAGAGCTTGAGCCAGGCCGAACGGTAGGTCGTCTCCGCCAGCGCGGCGGCGTGGGCCTTGCAGAAACCGAACTCGGCGAAGCTGGCTATCTTCTCGAAGGCGAGCCGGGCCGTATCCCCGTCCACGCCGTTCCGCCGCGCCCCGTCGAGGAAGCGCTCCTCCAGCCTGGCCATCGCCTCCCGTGAGCGCTTGCGGCTCATCGCCCTCCGCAACGAGTCCGCCTCGCCCGCGGTGAACCCCGCGATGGCGATGGCCGTCTGGATCACCTGCTCCTGGTAGATGATGACGCCCAGGGTCTCCTCCAGGATCGGCTCCAGCTTCGGGTGCAGGTAGCTCACCTTCTCCCTGCCCTGCCTTCGCCTGAGGTAGGGGTGCACCGCGTCCCCCTGGATCGGTCCCGGACGGATGATCGCCACCTCCGCGATCAGGTCCTCGAAGCAGCCCGGCCTCGATCTCGGCAGCGTGGCCTGCTGCGCCCGGGACTCGACCTGGAACACCCCCAGGGTATCGCCGAGGCACAGCATCTCGTAGACCTCCGGGTCGTCCAGGGGAATCCTCTCCAGGTCGAGGCTCACGCCCCTCCCCTCGATGAGCCTCACCGCCTCGTCGATGAGGGAGAGCATGCGCAGCCCCAGCAGGTCGATCTTGATCAGGCCGACGTCGCTGATGTCATCCTTGTCCCACTGGGCGACGACCCTGCCGGGCATGGTCGCCCTCTCCACCGGCACGAAGTCGATCAGGGGCGTGGTCGAGATCAGCATGCCCCCAACGTGTATCCCCAGATGCCGGGGGAAGCCCGCGATCCCGGCGCAGAGGCCGAGGAACTGCCGCCACGGCCCCGACCCTATCTGCTGCTCGAACTCGCTCAGCCGCGACAGGTCGTCGCCTATCTTCTTCGCGGAGTACGTCTCCATCGACTTCGCCGCCGCATCGATCACGTGCGGCGGGAGGCCCATCGCCTTGCCCACGTCCCTGACGGCGTTGCGGGCCCGGTATGTCACCACGTTGCAGACCATGGCCGCGTGCTCCGGCCCGTACCTGCCGTAGATGTACTGGATCAGCTTCTCGCGGTGATCCTCCGAATCAGAGGCGATGTCTATGTCGATATCGGGTACAGCCGACATCTCGTCGTTGAGGAAGCGTCCGGCGAAGAGCTTGTGCCTGACCGGATCGACCCGCGTCACGCCGAGGAGGTAGGTGACGATCGAGCTCGCGGCGGAGCCCCTGCCCTGAACGGGGATGCCGTTCCTCCCGGCGAACTCGATGATGTCCCAGACGGTCAGAAAGTACCCCGCGAGCCCCAGCCGGTGGACCAGGCCCAGCTCCTCGCGCAGCCGGCGCTCCACCTCCGGGGTGACGGGGTCGTACTTCTCATACACCCTCCGCCGGCAGATCTTCTCGATGAAGCTGTCAGCCGTCTCCCCCTCGGGCGCCCGGAAATCGGGGAAGCGGTAGCCGGAGAAATCAAGGGCGGCGTCGCAGGCCCCGGCGATGAGGGCCGTATTGCCCACGGCCTCCGGGTACCCCGCGAAGAGGCGCGACATCTCCTCCCCCGGCTTGAGGAAGCACTCGGAGTTGGGCCGGCGGAGATGGTGGGACTCGTCCAGCGTCGTGCGGTTCCTGATGCAGACCAGGATGTCCTGGAGGCGGTGCCCTTCCCTTCTCGCGTAGTGGACATTGTTGGTCGCCACGTACCCCACGCCCAGCGCCCCCGCCAGCGCCGCGAGCCGTTCGCAGAGCTCCTGGTCACCGGGGCACAGGTTGTTCTGCATCTCGATCCAGAAGCCCTCCCGGCCGAAGACCTCCATATATCTCCCGGCGGCGGCGAGGGCCCCCTCCCTGTCTCCGGCGATCAGGCGCACCGGCACCTCGCCCCTCCGGCACCCCGAGAGGCAGAAGAGGCCGCCCGAATGCGCGGCCAGGGTATCGATGTCCAGCGAAGCCTTACCCTTGCTGTGGCTGAGCTGCGCGCGGCTGACGAGCC
>CAZNMB010000083.1:0-7301 GCA_964574095.1 uncultured Dehalococcoidia bacterium | reverse complement strand
TGTCCAGCGCGGCCTGCGCGCCGCCGACCATCTCCGCGCACTTCGCCACCGTCGCCTTCTCCAGCAGACCTTGAACGAGAGGCCAGCCTTTGTCAAGCCTGCCCAGCATGTTCTCCCCGGGGACAGCCACGTTGTCGAAGACGACCTCGCACTGCTTGTCCCGGGCCAGCGTCTTCAGCAGCGTCACGCCGACCCCCGGGCTCCGGGCATCCACGAGAAAGATGGTGACGCCGTCCTCCGGATCGGAGGTCTCCTTCGTCCTCGCGACGCACAGTATCAGGTCAGCTACATTGGCATCGAGCACAAACAGCTTCGTGCCGTTGATAACGTACCCGCCGTTCCGGGAGACGGCCGTGGTCTTCACCGCCGAAGCTTCGTAGCTGACGTCGGGCTCGGTGAGCGCCAGGGCCAGCATCTTCTCCCCGCCGGATATCCGCGGCAGCCACTCTCTCTTCTGTTCCTCGCTGCCTGCGGCCAGGACGAGAAGTCCCCCGAGGACGACAGTCGAGAAGAACGGTCCGGGCACGATGTTGTAGCCCATCACCTCAAGAAGGACCGCGAGGTCAAGGAACGTGCCGCCGCCCCCGCCGTACTCCTCGGGAAACGGCAGTCCGAGCCACCCCAGATCGGCTATCTTCCGCCACAGCTCCGGCGAGTAGCCCTCCTCGGTCTCGTCAAGCTCCTTGACCAGCTTCTTGGGACACTCCTTCTTGAGAAAGTCGAGGGCCGACGATCTCAGCATCTCCTGCTCTTCACTCAGTCCCAGGTCCATGCTTCGCCTCCGTTTCAGACAGGACGGGGCCGTCCCCCGCCGTCATGAGGGCCACGGCAGCCCGAGGCCCCTCATGCCCACTATGTTGCGTTGAATCTCAGATGTGCCCGCGCCCACCAGCGCCGAGATGCAGTCGAGATACCCGGTGCTTACCCGCCCGGTCAACGGGGCCCACGTGGAGCCCCGCTCGAGCTGTGCGCGGGGGCCGATGACGTCCATGGCGGTGTTGGCCAGCTTCCGGCTGAGCTCGGTGGTGACCAGCTTCAGCACTGACGCCTCGGTATTCGGAATCAGCCCCCGATCGAGCATCCACGCCGTCTGCCAGAAGAGCATGGCCGCGACCTCGATCTCGACGGCGAGCGACGCCAGCCGGTCCCGCACCAGCGGGTCGCTGCTCAGCGCCCGGCCACCGCGCAACGTGCTCTTCACGTACCCCGTCAACTCCTCCAGCGTGCGCCGCAGGCCCCCGATACTGACCACGAGCCTCTCGAAATCGAGGGCCGCCATCAGGTAGTACCACCCCTGGTTCAGCTCCCCGACCACGTTCTCCCTGGGGACCCTCACGTTGTCGAAGAACACCTCGTTGAAGGAGTGGACCCCCAGGATGTTGATGAGCGGTTTGATGCTCATGCCCTCGGAGCGGTTGTCCACGATGACCAGCGAGGCCCCTTTGTGGGGCGGGGCCGAGGGGTCCGTCCTCACCGCCATCCACGCGTAGTCCGCCACGTGAGCACCGCTGCTCCAAGTCTTCTGCCCGTTGATGACCAGGTCGTCGCCATCCTCCACCGCCGTGCTCGTGATGGCGGCGAGGTCCGAGCCGGCGTTGGGCTCGCTGTAGGCGAGCCAGAGCCGGATATCCCCGTGCGCTATCCTCGGCAGCCACTTGCGCTTCATCTCCTCGCTGCCGAAGCGCAAGATGGTGGGCCCGGCGATCAGCGTGCCGACATCGGGGCCGGTCGCCCGGTGGTAGCTCATCCGCTCGTGGAATATCGCCTGCTCGATATGGGAGCGGTCCGCCCCGCCGTACTCCTCGGGCCACGAGATTGCCAGCCAGCCCTTCTCCGCGAGCCGATGCCGGAACCTCTCGTGGGCCGGACGGACCTCCTCGAAATCCGGTATGGCGCCGTAGCCGCCCGGCCAGTACAGGCTTTCCTCGGTCCATCCGGCCGGAAGCTCACGCCGGATGAACTCGTCCACCTCTTCCCGAAACGCCTCTTCCTGCTCTGTGAACCGGAAATCCATGTCGAAACCCGCCGGCCGGGCTACCGCCGCGGCAGCCCCAGCCCCCGCATGGCCACGATATTGCGCTGAATCTCGTTTGACCCGCCGCCGACACCGATCGACAGGCACGCGAGATACGCCCGCTCGATGCGCGCCTTGAGCACGGCGTACTTGGAGTCCATCTCCAGTTGTCCGCAGGGCCCGAGGACATGCATGCCCACGGCGGCGATCCGCCGTAGCAGCTCGCTGGCAAACAGCAGCGACATCGATGACTCGTAGCTGGGATGGAGATTGCGGGTGTACATCCAGGCGATGCGGTAGCACATCATGCGCAGCACTTCGTTCTGGACGGAGATGTCGGCCAGCTCGTCCGCGATGAGAGGGTCATCGGCGACGGGCTTCCCCTCGCCCTTGGCCTCGATCATGTACCCGACAAGACCATCAATCAGCCGCTGGTTTGCGGCCGCAGTGCCGACCATCGAGCGCTCGAAGTCCAGGGCCATCACGAGCTGGTACCAGCCGTTGTTCACCGCGCCGACGAGGCTGTCCCTGGGGATGCGCACGTCATCGAAGAAGACCTCGTTGAAAGAGTGGCGCCCCAGGAGGTTGATCAGCGGCCGCACCGTGATCCCCGGCGTCTTCATGTCGACGATGAACATGCTGATGCCCTTGTGCTTCGGCGCTTCCGGGTCGGTCCTGGCGCCAAGCCAGCAGTAGTTGGCGTAGTGCGCATAGCTGCACCATATCTTCTGCCCGTTGATCACCCAGCCATCGCCGTCATCCACGGCGCGCGTCTGGAGAGAGGCCAGGTCGGAGCCCGCGTTGGGCTCGCTGTAGCCGAGGCAGAAGATGGACTCACCCCTCCCCACCTCTCCCACGTACTTCATCTTCTGCTCCTCGGTCCCGAAGAGCAGGAGGGCCTGCCCCACCCAGTTCACCGATATCTCTACCTCGATGCTTATCGGCGCATTGTTGTAGTTCAACTCCTCCGACAGGATGAGGCGCTTGATATGGTCCATCTCGAGGCCGCCGTACTGCTTGGGGTACGCCGGGGCCAGCCAGCCCTTGGCGCCCAGCCTGCGCTGGAACTCGCGCGAGAGGGCCCAGGACTCCTCGGTCTCCTCCCACAACCCGGCGTCCAGCTCGATCCATCTCGGCTTTATCTCCCGCTCCAGCCACCGCCGGACCTCCTCCCGGAACGCCTCCTCCTCCGCCGTGAATCTAAAGTCCATGCTCGCCCTCCGTAGGTTCTGAGAACAGATTCGAGCCCATACCCGGGCTGTCCTTCATCCGAATCTTCGGCCGGGTCATCACAGGTCGCGGACCTGCAGAATGGCCCGGGCCTCCTCCACGGTAGCCGGCTCCCTCCCGGTGTCGCGAGTCATCCTTGCCGCCTTCTCCACCAGCGGGCCGTTGCCCTCGGCCATCACGCCGGGACCGAGATAGAAGTTGTCTTCCAGGCCCACCCTGATGTTCCCTCCGAGCGCCAGGGAGGTCGCGATCAGGAGCCACTGCTCCTGGCCGATCCCGATGACCTCCCAGGCCGTTCCGGGCGGGACCAGACCGGCGACGTGCGCCAGGTTTCTGGCCGTGGCGGCCATACCGCCGACCACGCCCATGATGAGGCTCACCTGGAAGTTCTTCAGCAGCCCCATGTCCATGAGCGGGAACACGCTCTCCAGGTGCCCGAGATCGAAGCACTCGCACTCCGGCTTGATGCCGTTCTTGTTCATCGTGTCCAGGAAGTACATTATGTCCTGAAACGGGTTGTGAAAGACAACGTCGAAGACGAAGCTTTTCCGCTTCGGGCTGTACTTCGCGTAGTTCATCGTGCCCATGTTCAGGGCCGCGATCTCGGGCTTGAGCTCCTTGATGTGAGCTATCCTGTCCTCCCGTTCCACGAGGACGGCGCCGGTGGAGAAGTTGATGATTATGGGGCACCTCTTCCTGACCTCCGCCATGATCTCCCTGAAGACCTCCACCCTCCACGACGGACTGCCGTCATCCTCCCTGGCGTGAATATGAACCACGGAAGCGCCGGCATTGTAGCAGGCCAGCGCGTCATCCGCGATCTCCTGGGGCGTGTACGGGATCCACCGGCACTGGTTCCGATTGGCAGCCACTCCGGTCAGAGCGGCCGTTATCACGACCTTGTCCTCGATGGCCATCTATGCTCCTTTCGGCTACTTCCCTTTCCACTCCGGTTCGCGCTTCTCCATGAACGCGCTGATGCCTTCGGCCACGTCCTCCGCCTGCGTGTTGATCGCCAGCATCGTCGAGAGATACTCGAGCGCCTTCTCATACTCCATGTCCCGCATGGTGTAGAAGGCCCTTCTGCCCAACCGGAGGGTGGCCGGGCTCTTGGCGGCCAGCTTGCCGACGATCTCGTCAACCTTCTCATCGAGCCGGCCCCTCGGCACCACGTGGTTCACCAGGCCGAGGTCCAGCGCCGCCCGGGCGTCGATTCTCTCCCCCGCCAGCATCATCTCCAGGAGCCGCTTGGGTGCGGTGGCGGCGCGGATCAGCGTCGCCATGATGATGTAGGGAAACAGCCCGATATTGGCCTCGGGCGTGGCGAACTTGCAGTCATCGGCGGCCACAACGATGTCGCAGGCGCAGGCCAGGCCGAGCCCGCCGCCCACGGCGTGGCCGTTTATCCGCCCCACGAGGGGTTTCTTCAGGCCCTTGATGATCTTGAACAGCTCTACGAACTTCCGCTGCTCCTCGTGCCTTTCCAGAAAGCTGGCCCCCGCCGCAATGGACTCGCCGACATCGGCGCCCGAGCAGAAGACCTTCTCGCCCGCGCCGGTGAGCACCACGACGGCGACCCCGGCATCGTCATCGTACCTGCGGAATGCGTCCAGCAGCTCGTTCATCATGGTCGGCGAGATGGCGTTTCGTCTCTCTTCACGCGACAGCGTGATTCTGCCGACCCTGTCCTTCACCCCGGCCGTAATCGCCTGGTACATGTGACTCCTCCTGAGAGGGTGTCCGGACCACTAACGGAACGCGGCGGCCCGGAGCACATGCTTCAACGCTCCCCCGCCTCGCCGTCCCCTAGACAGGATAGACGCCGTGCTTCCTGGGATGGCGAAAGACCTTCTTGTCCTTCGTGCGCTCGAGCGCGGCGAACAGGACCTTGCGGGTCTCCCTGGGATCGATGACGTCGTCCACCAGGCTCAGCCGGGCCGTCTTGTCGATGGTTATGTTCGGCCTGAGCCCCGAGGCAAGCTGCTCGACCATCTCCGCGGGGTTCTCGGCCGTCTCCAACTGCTTCCTCGCCACGATCGACACCATGCCCTCCGCGCCCATGACGGCGATCTCAGCGCCGGGATAGGCGATCAGCAGGTCGGGGTCGAACGCGCGGCCGCACATGGCGTAGTACCCGGCCCCGTACGATTTCCTCACCACCAGGGTGAGCTTGGGCACGGTGGCCTCGGCGACGGCGTGCACCATCTTCGCGCCGTGCCGGATGATGCCGGACTTCTCCGCCCGGGAGCCGATCATGAAACCCGGCACGTCGGACAGGAACAGAAGCGGGATGTTGAAGGCGTCGCAGAGCCAGATATGCCTGGCGGCCTTGTCGGAAGCGTCCACATCCAGGATGCCGCCCAGGAAGATGGGGTTGTTGGCGATGATCCCGACGGGGTAGCCCCCGATCCTCCCGAAGCCGACGATGACGTTCCTGGCGAATCTGGGCTTGATCTCGAAGAGGCGCCCGTTGTCCAGGATGAAGCCCATGAGCTTGTGCATGTCGAAGACTTCGGAGGAGCTGTCGGGAATGATGTCCAGAATCGCATCGTCGATCGGGGCGTTCGGGTCCGGCGCCGCCGGCGCCCGGAGCGGCTTCCCATCGCAGTTCTGGGGGAAGAAGGAAAGGTACTCCTTGATCGCCCCGATGCATTCCTCGTCCGAATCGACCTCCAGGTCGCCGCAGCCGCTCGTCTCGCAGTGGACGCGCGCGCCGCCCAACTGGTCGTCCGTCAGGTCCTCCCCGATCATCATCTTCACCAGTGCCGGGCCTCCCAGGCCCATCGCGCTCCTCTTCTTGACCATGGGGACGAAATCCGAGAGGCCCGGTATGTAGGCGGTGCCGGCATATCCCGGACCCATCATCGCCGCCACGAGCGGTACCACGCCGGACATCAACGCCTCTTCCTTGAACAGGTAGCCGGTATCGGCGAAGTAGGGAATCCTGTCCACGCCGAAGCCTCCCTTGCCCAGCCGGGCCCCACCGGAGTCCACGAGCCAGATCATGGGCATCCTGTGCTTCAGTGCGGTCTGCCTTATCCGGGTCACCTTGGCCTCGTTTATGACCCCCATCGAGCCGCCCCTCACCGTGAAATCGTATGCCGCCACGGCCACGTCTCTCACCGTGACTCCGTCGCTAACCTTGCCGTGGCCGGTGACGACACCGTCCGCCGGCACCAGTTCGGCGGTGCCTTCCTCGTTGCCCAGCATGCCCTGCTCGACAAAGCTCCCTTTCTCGAACAGGAGGTCAATCCTCTCGCGCGCGGTCAGCTTGCCCCGGTCGTGCTGCCTCTTGACCGCCACCTCCCCACCCATCTTCTCGATTTCGCGCCGGAGGCCCGAGAGCTTCTCGACTTCCTCCCGCATTCTGTCTCCCATCCTGTGCCTCCTGTCGGCCGGCTGCTTGAGCCGCCATTCCTCACTCCCGCGCGATCAAGCGGGCCGATGAGCGATAAGTACCTTCATCGTGGA
The DNA here is from genome assembly GCA_964574095.1 of uncultured Dehalococcoidia bacterium. Taxonomy (GTDB): domain Bacteria; phylum Chloroflexota; class Dehalococcoidia; order SZUA-161; family SZUA-161; genus SZUA-161. The sequence continues at coordinate 586 of CAZNMB010000083.1, read as the reverse complement.
GACCGCCACGTCCTCGCCCCTCTGGTTCTTCACCGACTCCTTCAGTACAATGACGCCGCCGATGTCGCCCTTGTCTCTGGTATCCACGACTTCCAGCTCAACATGAATCGTGTCGCCGATCTTCGTCGGCGCGGTGAACCTGACCTTATCCATGCCGTAGAATGCGACGATGGCCATTTCGTAGAGAGGCATCAGTCCGGTGGCGACCGAGAGCACGAGCATGCCGTGAGCTATCCTCTCCCCGAACGGGCCCTTCCTGGCGTACTCCACGTCGGTGTGGAGCGGGTACCAGTCCCCGCTGAAGGCGGCGAAGTTGACGATGTCGGCCTCGGTGATCGTCCGCGCCCTTGTCGTCTCCACGTCGCCGACCTTGAAATCTTCGAAATATCTCATGTGCCTCTCCTACAGCCCACTTCGTTCGTCCCCTCAAGGCCCACGCTCCGCCCGACCTCGCCGGCGGTCTGTCAGGGCGTGATCGGCGGATGGGGTGACCGGCACCGGCCGCGCAGCCAGTGGATCGCGTCCCGAGGGGGTGGTTCCAGGCTCATCAACTCGCAATACGGAAGGAAGGTCACGCCGGTTCTCG
>CAZNMB010000082.1:0-7302 GCA_964574095.1 uncultured Dehalococcoidia bacterium | reverse complement strand
AAAAGCTGAAACAGGAGTTGGGGATACCCGAGTCAACAGGGTCAGGGGGGTATCTGTCCAAGATGGCTGAAGAGACGATATGGACGGATGCCCAGTTCAGAGAGCAGATCGAGGTCATACTTGAAGAACGTGTCCCTGTATACGCTGCGGGATTGGGTGATCCCGGGCCTTATGTAGACGAATTCCACGCCAGGGGTATGAAGGTGATAGGGATGGTGGGCAATGTTAGAACAGCCCGTCGTGTTGCGCGCTCTGGCGTAGACATCATAGTGGCTCAGGGAACAGAGGCTGGAGGACACAACAGCAGGGTTGCTACAATGCCTCTGGTTCCACAGGTGGTAGACGCAGTTTCTCCTATGCCGGTGGTCGCAGCCGGAGGAATTGGAGATGGCAGGGGGTTTGTGGCCGCCCTCGCGCTGGGCGCCGTGGGCGTCTGGTGCGGCACTGTCTTTCTCGCTACCCACGAGGCTATCTACGAGGACTACCTCAAGGAGAGGATTGTGAACGAGGGGGAAGATGACACGGTGGTGTCGAGGGTGATAACGGGCAAGCGGGCAAGGTACATGAAGAACCGGCTCATCGACGTCTGGGAGAAGGCCGGCCTGCCCACGCTGCCGATGCCAATGCAGCCGATAGCGATCCTGCCCATACTCGACGCGGCCTACGAGGCCAAGATCGCCGACATCGTGCCCGCCCCCGCCGGCCAGATCTGCGGCATGATCCGGCAGCTCAAGCCCGCGAGACAGGTCGTGGAGGAGATGGTGCAGGGCGCCCTCAAGACCCTGGACGCGCTCTCGCCCAACTGAAGCGCGGCAGCCAAGGTCAAATCGACGTGGAACCAGTCCCTCGACCTAGGCAAAGTGCTTTCCGTTGCCGCGCTTCGACCAAGCAACGGAGCGGGTTGACATCAACGGGGCCGCAGATGTAACTTCATTGCGACGAATGTGACGCGACGAGGTAGGACGGCAGACAATGATCACGCGCAACACGGTTGACACCACCAAATTCAACCCGACGGCCGTTCTTCCTTACGAATTGCGTCAACAGGATTTCCAGATGGCAATGCAGGACGTTTACGACTTCTCCTTCGACGTCAATTCACATCTCATCATGAAGGGCCTTCAGCGGCTCGATGATATGCTCAGGCCTGCGATCATGTCAGGGGTGCTGTCCGACATGCTAACGGCGAGTCTGGCCAAGCATTCCCGCGTCTTGACCGAGAACAGATACTTCAACGGGCATCCCGACCTGATCGTTCAGGGGAAGTATGCCGGCAATGCGGTGAAGGCAGGCACGGAGGGGGTAGAGATCAAGACCACCCGAAGAACCGGCGGGGCAGTGGACACTCACGGGGCCAGAGATCAATGGATGTGTGTCTTCGTGTATGATGTGGACACCGAGTCAGAACCGGCTTCCGACCGCCGGGCCCTGAGATTCATCGAGGTGTACCTCGGCAACGTGACCGTAGAGGATTTCCGCAAGAATCCCAGAGGTGAGCTTGGGACGCGCACGGCAACGCTTCATAGGGACGGGATCAAGAAACTAAGAGGAAACTGGCTCTACAGGCCGTAGCCTGCCGTTCCCCCGATACGCAGCCAGTCTGGGTATGGCGTCACACGCCATCTTGAAATAGAGTTCGTCCTTCTCTACTCCTATTGCTGCGTATCCGGTTGCTTCGGCGGCTGCCAGTGTCGAACCTGCCCCCGCGAACGGGTCGAGGACAACGCCCTCCCCGAGGGGCAAAGCGGCTCGCACCAGTTGCCGCAGAAAAGCCTGCGGCTTCAGGCTGGGATGCGGTGCGATGTTGCGTTCGCTCTTCCTGGTTGGGGCGGATTCGATAACATCGCCAAAAGGCCTGTCTCTGCTTGGACGGCGGAAGCCACCCGTCCTCCACTTACGCAGGTTGTCTTGAATCCTACCTTCGACAGGCTTCCGGAAAACCACCCATGGTTCCCACATGGATCGGGGCATGACGCTTACTTCCGGGAACTCGGTGTGTGCCTGCTTCGGGCGATCTCCGCCCCGCATCGTCATGGTGAGGCGCACGATTTCGCCACGCCGTACGAAGCCAGCATCCGCAAGAGCGCCGGAGACAATGTAGGAAACTAAAGGATTGGATGCCACGACTACTTGTGCGCCCGGCACCAGCTTCGGAGCCAACAGCCTCGCCCACAAAAAGAAGAACGAGTAAATGTGCTCCAGTTGTTCGGCTGTGAGCGTTGTGAAACGGGGCAATGGAGACCGAACGTGCCCGTCAAAACGGGGAGGGATGCGCCAGACCCCTCCTTTGCCGTTGCGGAGCTTCATCTGCTGCTCTTCCGAGTACTCGTGAAGTCCGTAAGGGGGGTCTGTCACAACAGCATGGATACTGTTATCCTCCTGCCGCCTGAGCCAATCAAAGCAGTCCGCATGATAGAGAATCGACTTCCCGAAACACACGGGTTCGTGCCAGTTCTCACTGGAGAGGAATCGCGGCTGTACCCCGATTGCCCTGTCTGGCCGAAGAGCGTAGAGGCCACGAGTCTCGCGCACAAAAAGGTCGGGCGTGTTCAGACGAAGGTATGATCGGACAGACGATGATGGAGTCGGCCCTATCATCCGGCTCACGTCGTCTTCGATCTCCTTGACGGACAGGGGCTTTCCGGCAATAGTCAGGACTTGGCGAATCGCATCTCGTACGCGCCCTGGCTGGTTCTTGGCCTTGTGATCGCTCATGCCCCTCCCCTGTCACCGCCGTCTTTACGAATAATAGACGTCTGGACGTCTTCATGTCAAGAGGCAGAGCAGCCAGAGCCGGATGCCTTGACAAGCACATATGGTTCTGGTAGCTTATGTAGCACTCTGACCGCAAAGTAGTCTTATGCCCCATCGCGCGCTGACCGCCGAGTTCCTCCTGGGCTTCCTGGAAAGCTATCCCGCCGCCGTGAGCGTCTTCGAGCTGGACGGCACCATGATCTACGTCAACGGACACGGCTGCGACCTCCTCAGGACATCCAAGGAAGAGCTCACGGGCAAGCATATTCAGGACCTCGTCGCCGACCCCGCCATGGTCGAGGGCTTCATCGGCCGGATCATCCTCAAGGGGTACGTCGAGGGCGAGGTGAGCATCGCGCAGGGCGACGGCAATACGGTGAAGGTCCGTCTCGCCGGCGTGCTGGTCAAGGACGAGGCGGGCAGGCCGATGGGTATCGTGGGGATGGCCGTCGGGGCCGACGCCGCGCTGGCCCAGGCCGACGAGGCGGTGCCGTCGGTGCAGCGCATACTCGGGCAGCTGCCCGACGCCAGAATGCTGACCGTCGAGGAAGTCGCCAACGAGCTGAGGGTGAGCAAGGAGACCGTGCGCCGCTGGGTCAGAAGCGGGCAACTGCCGTGCATCAAGCTGCCGCGCGGAATCCGCATCCCCAGCGAAGTCATCAAGGACTTGATACGGGCCAACCTCCGGCAGGAAGCGAGCATCCACGCCCCGGATGGAGGAGGCGCGTTCGCAGGTCAGGGTACCAGGTAGTCAACAGCGCGGCTGGGGGCATTCCCGGACCCGTGTCGCTTGGAGTCGATGCCGGTCCGCCGTCCTCGCGACAAGCATCCGTGGAGGTAGCGCTCATGGCACCGCCGCTCGCCGGCGTGAAGGCCCTGGACCTGTCCCGAATGGGCCCGGGCCCCTACTGCACCATGCTGCTGGCCGACCTCGGCGCGGAGGTCATCAAGATCGAGCAGCCGGGCTTCGGCATTGTCCCCGTGGACGTGGACGAAGAGACCTGGGCCGCGTACTATGCCATCGACCGCAACAAGAAGAGCATCGTCCTCGACTTCAAGAAAACGGAGGCACGCCGGGTCTTCCACCGGATGGCGGAGACAGCGGACGTCGTCATCGAGGGCTTCAGGCCCGGGGTGGCCGCCCGGCTTGATCTCGACTACGAGACACTCAGAGCCATCAACCCCAGGATCATCTACTGCTCCATCACGGGCTACGGGCAGGACGGCCCGTACCGGGACCTGCCGGGGCATGATGTCAACTACATCTCGATAGCGGGAGCGCTCAGCGCCGCAGCCATCAGGGACGGACGGCCGGCGGTGCCGCTCAACATGCTGGGTGACTACGCCGGCGGCGGGCTGCAGGCCGCCTTCGCGATCGTCACGGCGCTCTTCGCCAGGGGCAAGACGGGGACGGGCCAGATGATAGACATCGCGATGGTGGACGGCGTCGTCTCGCTGTTGAGCTGGGAGGCCTCCGTCTTCTTCGCCGGGGGCAGGACACCCAAATGGGGCGAGACGCCTCTCACCGGAGGCGTTCCCTGCGGCTGTGTCTTCCCGACAAAGGGCGGCGGATTCGTCAGCCTCGGCTGCTTCGAGGTCAAGTTCTGGGAGAACCTGTGCCGCGAGCTGGGGCGGGAGGACCTGATTCCGTGCCAGTTCGCCGTCGGAGACGAGAAGGAGCGCGTGGTGTCGCAGCTCACGGAGGTCTTCCTCACCCGGACCAAGGAGGAGTGGTTCCGGCTTCTGGGCCCGAAGGAAATCCCGATCACGCCGGTCTTGGAACTCGACGAGGTGTTCTCCGACCCGCAGGTGCTCCATCGCGAGATGGTGGTGGAGATCGATCACCCCAGGCTGGGCAAGGTGAAGCACCCCGGAATAGGCATCAAGTTCTCCGAGACGCCGGGCGAGATAAGAGACGTCGCGCCGCTGCCCGGCCAGCACACCGGCGACATCCTGGCCGACCTTGGGTACACGACTGACGACATCACAAAGCTGCGAGAGGCAGGGGCCGCCGGATGAACGCCCGATTCGTTCGGACCGCCTTGAGATAGACCAACGGGCAAACACACTAGGAGGTGAATGGAGATGGCCCTGACCGAGAAGGACCTGGGGTTGATCGGCAAGGAGGGGGAGCCGTTCCACGCCCCGGACGAGGTGTCCAAGTCGATGATCAGACACTACGTCGAGATGATGGAGGACGCCAACCCCCTCTACACGGACGAAGAGTATGCCAAGAAGAGCAAGTACGGCGGCATCATCGCGCCCCCGCAGATGCTGATGGTGTGGTGTATGCCCAGGATATGGCCGTGGCCCGAGTTCCCCTGGATGCCCATGGCAGAACTCGAGCTCCCCGGCGTGGACACCTGGATCGCCACCGACATGATTCACGAGTTCTACAAGCCGGTGCGCCCCGGCGACAAGCTGTACTACATCATGAAGCTGGACAAGGTGTCCGACATGAAGAAGACGCGCATCGGCGAGGGCCATTTCATCACGACCACGCAGACCTACTACAACCAGAACGGGGAGATTGTGGGCAGGGAGATCCGGACCGTGCTGAAGTACAAGCCAAAGGAAGGGGGCCAAGGAGGTTAGCCATGCCGGAAAATGTCGTCTACTGGGAAGATGTCACAGAGGGCCAGAGCATCGGATCCTATTCGCTGGAGATGTCGGCGGTGAAGGTCAGCGGCGGCGCGTGGGCGACGAGGGACTCGAACCCGATCCACCACGACAAGGACTTCGCGCTGAGGGCGCAGCAGAAGAATGTCATCGTCAACATCATGCACGCGGAAGGAATACTGTCACGGCTGGCGACCGACTGGAGCGGGCCCGAGGGCGAGCTGAAGAGGACTCGATTCAACATCGAGGGCAACTGCTGCGCCGGCGACACGATGACGGTGTCGGGCACGGTCATCAGGAAATGGATCGGCGGGGCCGACGAGGGATACCTGGCCGGCCTGCACCTCGTAGAGCTGCAGATCAACTCCGTCGCCAACGGCGAGCCGTTCTGCAACGCTCAGATCACCATGGCCCTGCCCGGCAGGGGCAAGTAGGACCGCCCCCGAAGTGAATCCGGGGGAACAGGAAGGAGGGCCGAGGAATTGGCTGAGACTCTGAAGGACAAAGCGTGCATCGTCGGCATCGGGGAGACGGAGTACTCCAAGAACTCCGGTCGCAGCGAGATGCGCCTGGCCCTGGAGGCGATAACGGCAGCCTGCGCCGACGCCGGGATCAGCCCCAAGGATATCGACGGCATTGTCAGGTTCTCGGTGGACAGCAACCAGGTGGACGAGGTGGCGAGGAACCTGGGGCTGGAGAACTTGAGGTTCTTCCCCGAGGTCTTTTTCGGCGGCGGCGCCGGCTGCGGGACGGTACAGATGGCGGCCATGGCGATCGCGTTGGGGAAGGCCAAGTATGTGGCCTGCTTCCGGGCGCTGAACGAACGCTCCGGCTTCCGCTACGGGCAGATGGGCGCGGTGATGCCGATGGCAGGGCACTTCCAGTACTCCATTCCTTTCGGACTCATGGCGCCGGGATCGATGGTCGCGGTGATGGCCGTGAGGCACGCGCATCTTTACGGCACCAAGACAACCGATTTCGGCGAGGTGGCTGTCGCCTTCCGGCGGCACGCCAACATGAACCCCAGGGCGATGATGCACGGCAGGCCCCTCACACTTGAGGACCACGCCAACGCCCGGATGATCGCCTACCCGCTGCGCCTGTTCGACTACTGCCAGGAGACCGACGGCGCCACGGCGATGATCCTGACCTCGCCCGAACGAGCGAAGGACCTGAAGCAGAAGCCGGCCTACATAATGGCTGCGGAGCAGGGCACTGGAAGCTGGATGGAGATGATGACCAGCTACCAGCGCGAGAACATCGCCGACCTGGAGGAGTACACGCGCCTCGCGCCGCACCTGTGGAAAGAGGCCGGAATCGGGCCGGGGGACATCGACTCCGTGCAGTTCTACGACGCATTCACCCCTCTGATCATCATGCAGTTGGAGAGCTTCGGCTTCTGCGAGCGGGGCGAGGGCGGCCCCTTCGTGAGAGGCGGCGCCCTGCAGATAGACGGCAGGCTTCCCATGAACACCAGCGGCGGCTGTCTCTCCGAGGCCTACATCCACGGCATGAACCAGGTGGCGGAGGCCGTGCGCCAGGTGAGGGGCACCTCGCCGGTGCAGGTGCCCGACTGCAAGACCGTACTGGTGACATCGGGCAGCGGCATCCCCACGAGCGCATTGATCCTGCATTCGATCTAGAGGAGGCCCCACATGACGACCGACGTACCGAGGCTGGCCCCCTGGCCGGGCCCGATAAACCAGGAGCACTACGACGGCCTCAAGCGGCACGAGCTTCTGCTCCAGAAATGTGCTGACTGCGGCAAGTTCCGCTGGTGGCCCATCGAGATGTGCCCGTTCTGCAACTCCTTCAACTACGAGTGGACCCGCTGCAGCGGCAAGGGCACGGTGCACAGCTACACCATCCAGCACGCGACCATGCCCTACCCCTGGGTGGTCCTGCTGGTGGAGCTGGAGGAGGGCCCTC
>CAZNMB010000081.1:0-7316 GCA_964574095.1 uncultured Dehalococcoidia bacterium | reverse complement strand
CCTACGAGATCGACGGCGGCTGGGAGCAGAAAGGCAAGGAGCTGGAGGAGGCGGTCCTGGCCAAGTGGCAGAAGGCAGCCCCGAACATGAACAGGGACAACATCATCAAGGCCGTTTTCGAGACTCCCGAGGGTATCGAGCTCCGGTTCCCCAACATGCGACGCGGCGGGATCAAGCACGGCGACTACAAGCCGATCCAGCTCGGCTGCTTCCGCCCCAACCAGGACTGCTCCGGCACGGCAACGCCTGTTCCGGGCCTGTACGTGTGCGGCGCGTCCACCTATCCGGGCGGGATGGTGCTGGGAGGGCCCGGCTACCTGGGCGCGAACAGAGTCGCCGAGGACCTGGGAGTCACGAAGTGGTGGAAGCCGACCCGGGCCATGGAGCACTACGCCAAGACCTATCTGGAGTAGGCCCCTCTGGTAGTACAATAGACATTCGGCAGGTATCTGAGATACCTGCCGAATCCTGGTAGGAGGAACAAGATGGCGAAAGGGTCATACGACGTCATCGTAATCGGCGCCGGGTTCGGCGGCAGCTCCTGCGCCGCTCTGCTGGCGAAGAGAGGGCTGAAGGTCCTGCTCCTGGAGAAGAACGCCAAGGCCGGCGGCAAGGCGATGGCCCTTTCCAAGAGGGGGTTCACCTACACGGCCTGGGTGGTCATCACGGCTCCCAACCTGGACAACATGTTCGAGGCGGTCCTCAAGGAGCTGGGGATGGAGAACCGCGTCGAACTGGTGGCGCCGGATGCCAGCGGCGGGGCGATCTACAGGAACGCGAGGGGCAGATATGTGCCGATGCCGCCCATGCCGCCGGACTCCGTCCAGGACCCCAACCTCATCTTCGACTGGCTCGATGTCAAGGAAGCGGAAAGGGCGAACGCCCTCGCCGTCCTGACGGAACTGACCCTGATGCCTCCCCAGGAGATCGACAAGCTGGACGACATCAGCTTCGCGGAGTGGCTCGGCCGCTACAGCCTGCCCAAGACGGTGTACGGCTACCTCATCAGCGGTATCGCCGACCCGTGCTTCGTGGCCCCGGTTGACGTCGTCGCCGCATCCGAGGCAATCAGGACCCTGCAGATGATCTTCCTCCGCAGCGGAGGCCTCTTCTGCAAGGGAGGCATCGGCCGGGTGGCCGAGACATACGCTCAGGCCGTCGAGGAGTACGGCGGCAGGACAATCATGCGCGCCAGGGTGCAGAAGGTACTGGTGGACGACGGCAGAGTCACCGGCGTTGCCACGGACAAGGGCACGTTCGAGGCCCCGATCGTGGTGAGCAACGCGGGCATCCAGCCCACCGTGCTCAAGCTCATCGGCGAGGAGCATTTCGACCGCGGCTACGTGAGCTATGTGAAGGACCTGGTCCCGTCCTGCGGCCTGCCGGGCGCGCGCTACTTTCTGGACAGTGAGGTCATCAAGAACCCCTTCGGTACGATCTTCTCGGCCTCCAGCGGCTGGACGATGGAGAGCTTCAACAAGGCCGCAGCCGGCGAGATGCCGAAGGATATCGGCATCCTCTACGAGGTGCCCTCGAACTACGACCCCGATGCCGCGCCCAAGGGGAAGCAGATCGTCCTCGCGGCCTCGTGGGGCCCCGCTGACACGCAGATGACGGCGAAGCAGAACAGGATGTGGTGGGACAAGATCGACGAGATCATGTTCCGGGTGTTCCCCGACCTGCGCGAGCACATCGAGCACAAGGAGTACTACTCAGCGCGCGACGTGTCGGCCCTCACCCGCGACCAGGTGCTGCCGGGGCAGGGCGGCGAGTGCATCGGCCTGGGCCAGGTCCTGGGCCAGGGCGGCGGCAAGAAGCCCCCGATCAAGGCCCCGATACGGGGGCTGTTCTACGTCGGCTGTGACGCCGGCGGCTACGGCGTCGGCACTCAGCAGGCGGTGGCCTCGGGAATCAAGGTCGCCGGCGCCGTGCAGAAGTACCACCTGCTGCACCAGGCCATGCGATAACGGCCGGCCGTCAACCTCGTCCTCCTGATTCCTGCTGCCTGTCCGGGCGCCATTGACTCGGCGCGCGTTCTGTGGTTACGTAGGGGGCATCCCGTTGTCCGCGAGGTGACAGCCATGGCGCAGGTGTACTACGACGATGACGCGAACCTGGACACCCTTAGAGGCAAGACCGTCGGGGTCATCGGTTACGGCAACCAGGGACGGGCCCAGGCCCTGAACCTGAGGGACAGCGGCCTGGACGTTATCGTCGGCGTCCCCGCCGACGAGACGCGCCGGCAGGCAAGAGACGAGGGCTTCGACGTGTTCCCGGTCCGGGAAGCGGCCGCCCGGGCACAGGTGGCCCTGCTCCTCATTCCCGACGAGGTCATGCCCCCGGTGTTCGAGACAGAGATCCTTCCGCACCTCGCCCTCGGCAAGGCCCTGTGCTTCGCCTCCGGCTACAACATCGCCTTCGGGCTCATCCGGCCCCCGGGAGGCATCGACATCGTTATGGTCGCCCCCCGGATGATCGGCGCCGGCGTGCGGCAGCGGTACGTGGAAGGCGGCAGCTTCCCTAGCTTCATCGCCGTGCATCAGGACGCCACCGGGGAGGCGCTCGAGACCACGCTGGCGATCGCCAGGGGCATCGGCTCGACCAAGAGCGGCGCGATGCTCCTGACCTTCGCCCAGGAGGCCGAGCTTGACCTGTTCACGGAGCAGGCCTTCGGGCCCGCGTTCGGACAGGTGCTGCTGGCCGCGATCCAGACCCTGATCGATGCCGGCTATCCGGTGGAGGCGGTGATGATCGAGTTGATCCTGTCGGGGGAGTTCGCCTACTCCATGCAGAAGATCGCCGAGATGGGCTTCTTCCCGCAGATGGAGCTCCACTCGCACACGTCGCAATACGGCTCCATGACCCGAGGCGCGCGCTTCATCAACGAGCAGACCGCCCGGACCATGCGGCAGAACCTGGAGGAGATCAGGTCCGGTGCCTTCGCGCAGGAATGGGAGTCGGAGCAGAAGGCCGGGCTGCCCGTGTTCAACCAGATCAAGGAGCTGCGCGACCAGCACCCCATCGCCCAGTGGGAGCGGGCGACGCGCCAAGCCTTCCGAATCCTCTGACCGGCTCCGCGCAACCACGCACGGACTGGAGTATCCGCAGCCCCGGTGCCGTATCGGAATGATGATGGTCGACAGCGGGGAAGCTGGCGAGCTGACCGGATACAAACAAACTGGCGGCGCCCCAAAGCGCCGCCAGTGATAAGCCACCTTGTACCTGGTGGGTTCCAGCTACTCCACAATCAGCTCGCAGAAGAACGGTGCGGCAAGTGCCTGCCTCAACTGAACAGCCGCGTACCGATTGCGGCGAAGGCCTTCAGGCGCAGCCCGCCCCGGCTCCTGTTCACGTGCCGCCAGGACCGAGAGCAGAGCACGATCAGCGCGGGTAATCCGAGCATGATGGCGATGCAAATCGCGAGGAGCGTGGAACTCGCAACCGGGACAGCATGCGCGCTGGCTGCCAATACTTCTTCCATCTCACTTCCTCCTGACTGCTCACTCGACTGCCGAGGCAAAGGCGGATGCCCGCCCTATGCACCCCTCACTTATAGATTATGTCCACCTCCAGTTCCGTTTTCAATTGGAGAAAGCGCGGATTCTCGCGTCAAGATACCCGGACTTTCCTGCGCGAAATGCTTAGTCTGATACGCATATATACCTAGTCATCTCGGTTGACCTGCTGCAAATGACAAGGCATAATACGAAAGAGAGCGGCGAAGCGATGGAGGAAGTGTTGCAGAAGGTGCGAATCCTGATCGCTGAGGACCATGCCTACGTACGTGAAGGCACGCGCCGTGTCCTCGAACAGGAATCCGACTTTGAACTGGTCGGTGAAGCTGCCGATGGCGAGGAGGCGGTTGCGCTGGCCCAGGAACTCAAGCCGGATGTCGCCTTGCTCGACATCGTCATGCCCGGGATGAACGGCATCGAGGCCACAAAGCGGATCAAGGAACTCAGCCCGGATACGACGGTGCTCATACTGTCAGCCTACGATGACGACCAGTTCGTCTTCAGCCTCCTCGAGGCAGGAGCCGCGGGCTACTTGCTCAAGAGCGTTCACTCCCGCGAGCTGGTCGCCGCTATTCGCTCGGTGCGCGAGGGAGAGTCGGTGCTCCATCCCGTAGTGGCGCGCAAAGTCCTCAGCCGTCTGGCGCCCGGCCCTCGCAAGCCGATGCCGAGGGAACGGGTGGGAGGGCTCAGCGAACGCGAACAAGAGGTGCTGGTGCTCGCCAACAGGGGTCTGAGCAACAAAGAGATTGCCAACGAGCTTCACATAAGCGTGCGCACCGTCCAGGCGCATTTCACCAACGTCTTCAAGAGACTCCAGGTTGGTTCCCGAACGGAGGCCGTGCTCCGCGGCCTGAGAGAAGGCTGGCTCAGTCTGGAAGAAGTGTGTCCGGAGGATGGCAGAGCGCCCGAGGGGTAAGCGAGTGGCGTGGACGCCGTCGAGGGGTTGGCTGTCGCAGAGTATCCGCAGGCCGGGCACGTGGCTGCTGGCGGCCCTCTTCATTCTGATCACGCTCCTCCAGTACGCCGCTCAGATAGAGCACCCCAGCTTCCTGGCTAACCTCACCGCCAACCTCGGCCTGACCAGATACACCGTTGAGCGGATCCTCTACCTGCTGCCAATAATCTGGGCGGCCTTTATGTTCGGGTGGAGGGGCGGAGCGGTGGTCTCGCTGGCCGCTCTGGCGTGCATGCTGCCGCGCGACATACTGACGTCACCATCTCCCGAAGACGCCCTCATTGAGACCAGCTCCGTCTTCGTCATCGGCAACCTGGTCAGCTACTCCCTTGCGTCACTGCGCAAGGAGCGGCAGCGCCGCGCTGACATGGAACGGGCGCAGGAAGAGCTCAAGCTGCACCTTCAAGTCATCAGGGAAGACGAGCGGCGCCTTGCCGCCCTGAACCAGACCGCCAGTATCGTCTCCCAGTCGCTGGAGCTGAGCGAAGTCCTCAACAGCGCGGCAGACTGCGTTCTGGACGTGCTGGGGGTTGAGGCGGTACGGATCTACGTTCTCGACGAAGAAGCTGGCGAGCTTACGCTCGCGGCGGCCCGCGGGCTGTCAGACGAGTATACCCGGAGCGTGTCCCGCATCAGACTGGGAGAGGGCTTCAATGGCCGCGTCGCCGAGACGGGCGAGCCGCTGCGCGTTGAAGATGCCTCGGAAGGCAACAGGGCGAGCACCGTCGCAGCCAAGAAAGAGAACATCCGGTCCCAGCTTGTCGTCCCCCTCGTCTCCAAGGGCAAGGTCGTGGGCACTCTCAGCGTGGCTGTGCGGAGGTACAGGGACTTCCATCGTGATGAGGTTGAGCTGGTCACCGCCATCGGCAACCAGATCGGCGTCGCCGTGGAGAACGCGCGCCTCTACAGACAGGAACAACTGGTGTCCGAGCAGTTCAAGGCATCCGAACGGAGATACCGGGAGCTGTTCGAGAACGCACGCGACGCCATCTGGCTCCACGACGTGGAGGGAAATATCATCACAGCCAATAGAGCTTGCGTGAAGCTGACCGGATATGCCCTGGAGGACCTCTGCCGCCTGAGGGCGGTCGAGCTCCTGTCTGGTGACAGCCTCCAGATCGCCCAGGACGCCCAGGAACGCCTGCTGAGAGGAGAGGACCCCGGCGCTCCCATCGAGGTCAGGCTGGTCAAGAACGGCGGCGCCGAGGTCATCGTGCGGTTGGCCAGCAGTCTGGTATTCAGCAACGGCCAGCCGGTTGCCATCCAGCATATTGCACGGGACGTGACCCGGGAGCGGCAGATGCAGGAGAACATGCGGCTCCTGCTGCAGCAGATAACGAGGGTCCAGGAGGAAGAGCGGAAGCGCATCGCGCTCGAGCTTCACGACGACACGATACAGGCTCTGGTGGCACACTGCCAGCGGATCGACGACCTGGCATGTGGCGTCAAGGGACTGCCCAAGCAGGCCAAGCAGCGTCTGGAAGACCTGCATGAGCAGGCCAACAGGATAATGCAGGATGTGCGGCGCTTGAGCCAGGACCTGCGACCCGCCGTACTGGACAACCTGGGGCTGGTTCCCGCGCTGGAGTGGCTGGCGTCCTACGTCATCAAGAACTCGGGCATCTCCACGACCATCAGCGTACTTGGCGACAAACGGAGGCTTTCCGACGAAGTTGAGGTCGTGCTGTTTCGGATCACCCAGGAAGCCCTGCGAAATGTCTGGAAGCACTCGCAGGCAACATCGGCAGAGGTGATCCTGGAGTTCTCCCCGGACAAGACGAGGCTGACGATCAGAGACAATGGCACGGGCTTCGACCCTCCACAGACCGTGGGCGACCTCCCCAGATACGGCAAGCTGGGACTGGCCGGCGTTGAGGAGCGGGTCCGACTGTTCAGCGGCGTTCTGACGGTGACATCGGCCGCCGGCAAGGGGACGACCCTGACGGCGGAACTGCCGCTCTAGACCGGCATCTTCCGGCTTCAGGTCGGGCCGTGAGCCCCGACCCCGCAAGGCTGACTTTCCCCCGATCATCGCCGGCTCCGCCGCTCCGCGACCAGCCACCACCGCTGCTTCCCGGCGTGCCGAGAGGTCCCCCGCCAGTGGTGCGCCGCCTCCGCTAACGCACCCTGGAAGGCAGCGACCACACGTACGTCGATGCCGGCATTCACGCCGTGCCACTTGCAAAATGAGCGCATTTATGCTAGCATGATGCGTAATCCCGCATGCGTTATGACGCTGCGTGGTAGCGCAGGCGGACTTGCACTGCTGGCGCAGTTTCGGAGGGCGCATCATGAAACAGACCGAGGGCACCGGGCCCAACCGCCGAAGCAAGGGCAAGACTATCAGGCGTGTTCTCTTCTGGGGAGCGGTCTCGGCGGGCATGTACGTGCTGGTGTTCCTGAACCAGGGCGCTGTGACGGACCATTTCACCAGGGGAGGGGTCTTCGCCCTCGTAGTCGTAGTCACGGCCCTCGCTTTCTCCCTCATTCACGGCAGTTTCGCCAACTACCTGCTGGACCTCAGCGGCATCCAGCCACTACAGGAGAAGAAAGAAGACTAGTATGGAACACGGCGGCGGCGAACTCGTAAAAGGATTCATCGACCTTAGCGCGTCCGGCATCGTCTTCCTGATAGTCCTGGGCTTTCTCGGCGGCCTGATAAGTGGATTCATCGGCTCCGGCGGGGCTTTCGTGCTGACTCCGGGGATGATGAGTCTGGGCGTGCCTGCCGCCGTCGCGGTGGCGAGCAACATGTGCCACAAGTTCCCCAAAGCGATGGTGGGTGCCTACAAGCGCCACAAGTACGGCCAGGTCGATCTGAGGCTCGGCCTGGTCCTGGGAGCGTC
>CAZNMB010000080.1:0-7477 GCA_964574095.1 uncultured Dehalococcoidia bacterium | reverse complement strand
CAGTGAAGGGTCTCTCATTGCAGAATCGAGTGACGCTGAATGCTGCAGCCAAGTACTAGATAGGTCAGCTTGCGATTCGAAGGTGGAGATACATGGGCCCTCTCAAGGGGACAAGAGTGCTGGACATATCGAAGTACGGCCCGACCAGGTATGGCTCGATGATTCTCGGCGATCTGGGTGCCGAGGTAATCGTGGTCGATATGCCCGGCAACGCGGGTCAGACGCTCGACGTGGTCGCCGACGACATGGGCGCGCTGTACATCGGCCACAACCGCAGGAAGAAGAGCATCGCCCTGAACCTGAAGAAGGAGGAAGGCAAGGAGGTCCTGTACCGTCTCGTTGAGAAGGTGGACGTCCTCATCGGGAACAACCGCCCGGGCGTGCTCCGGCTCCGGGGCATGGACTACGAGACAATGAGCGGGATCAATCCCCGCCTTATCTACTGCTCGATGAGCGGCTATGGACAGGATGGCCCCTATGCTCAGCGCACGGGGCACGAGATAAACTTCGGCGGCATCGCCGGAATCATGGCGCTCACCGGCAGCAGGAACAGGCCTCCGGTTTACCTGCAATCGCCGTCGATCGCCGACCTGCTCGGAGGCGTTACCCAGGCCGTGATTGCGGTGCTCTCCGCGCTGTTTTCCCGGGAGACTACGGGCAGGGGGCAGCACTCGACGGAAGTGCTGAGTCACATCCTGGGCTATGGCGATCAGGACGTCGCCCGCCTGATGCGGGAGGGAGTGGTCGAGTGAGGCAGGTCGCGGGAGAGACAATGGAGGCCGCGGCGGGAGAGTGCCTCGGCCACCTGAAGGTGCTGGAGCTGTGCAGTCTCGTGGCCGGGCCATACTGTGCGAAGCTGCTGGCCGACCTGGGCGCGGAGGTGATCAAGATCGAGGCTCCGGGTGTTGGGGATGCTGCGCGGAGGCGCGGGCCGTTCCTCGGGGACGATCCCCATCCCGAGAAGAGCGGTCTCTTCCTGCACCTCAACACGAACAAGCTGGGCGTGACCCTGGACGTGAGCACCGAAGCGGGGAGGTGGATGTTCAAGGACCTGGTGAGACAGTGCGATGTGCTCGTGGAGGATAACGCTCCCGCCGTGATGGAGGACTTGGGGCTCACCTACAATGATCTCAGGAAGATCAACCATCGTCTGGTGATGGTGTCTATCACTCCCTTCGGACAGACGGGCCCGTACCGGGACTTCCGGGCTTACGAGCTCAACTGCTTCCACGCCGGCGGTGAGGGCTACCTGCTGCCGATCGAGTCAGACCGTCCCGACCGCGAGCCTGTCAGAGGAGGTGGGCTGGAGGCCGACTGTGTCTGCGGGCTGGGCGCCGCCCTGGGTGGATTGGCCGCCGTCTACAGCGTG
The DNA here is from genome assembly GCA_964574095.1 of uncultured Dehalococcoidia bacterium. Taxonomy (GTDB): domain Bacteria; phylum Chloroflexota; class Dehalococcoidia; order SZUA-161; family SZUA-161; genus SZUA-161. The sequence goes on along the minus strand of CAZNMB010000080.1, from coordinate 6,108 downwards.
GGGGCGACAGGGACTGGGCAGCATGTGGACGTGGCGAAGCAGGAGGTGCTCACGGCGATGGTGGGCCTGGACATTAGCCTCTATGCGTACAGCTCCACGGTCCGCACCAGGCACTCGCGCGGCGCCATGCTGCCGACACCGGTGAGGTGCAGGGATGGGTACATCATGATCACCCCGTGGCCGGACCCCCCGTGGCAGGCGTTCGCGCGGTTTGTGGGCAACAAGGCGTGGATGGAGGACGAGCGATATCGGGGATTGGTCAAGCGGCGGGAGCACGCGAAGGAGATCAACCACGCCGTGGGCGAGTGGGCTCTGCAGAACGAGAAGGATGACCTGTTCCGCCGGCTCCAGGAGAACGGAGTCGCGGCCGCCCCAGTGAACACCGCCGCCGACATAGCGAAGTCTTCCCAGATGGAGAGCAGAGGGTTCTTCTCTGAGATCGACCGTCCCATGGTGGGGAATCTGAGATACCCTTTCGCTCCGTATCACTTGTCCAAGACCCCGGGTCGGCTGAGGCGTCCGGCGCCTCTTCTCGGGGAGCACAACCGGATGGTCTTCTGCGGCCGTCTTGGGTACTGTGCTGCTGATCTGACGGCGATGGCCGGGGAAGGAGTCATCTGACGGTCGCCGCGATCCGCATCTGCCCGTCAGCTTCCGCGACGGGCGGGCTGGCCGGTCTCCGTCCGAGTCCTGCCTTGTGAGATACGCGAGTGGTGTGCTAGAATCCTACTATGCGGCTTGCCTGAATAGCGCGGCGAGGGGCGAGAGTTGCATGTACGCGGCTCTCGCCTGATTATGACTGCGGCATCCGCTGACACCCCTATGTCTGATAGCTGCCTGGGACACCTGAAGGTCATCGAACTGTGCAACTTGGTGACAGGACCGTACTGCACCAAGCTCCTGGCCGACCTTGGCGCCGAGGTGACAAAGGTCGAGCGCCCCGGTACGGGAGATGACGCCAGAAGCAGAGGGCCATTCTGGCACGACGTGCCTGACCCGGAGCTCAGCGGCGTTTTCCTCTACCTCAATACCAACAAGCTGGGCATAACCCTGGATGTCAGCGCCACGATGGGCAGGGCTGTGTTTCTGGAGCTTGTGAAGCAGGCTGACGTCCTCGTCGAGGACAACGCCCGGGCGACTATGGAGGGACTGCATCTGACGTACGGAGACCTAATGCAGGTCAATCCGGCGCTGATTGTGACCTCGATCACCCCGTTCGGCGCGACGGGCCCATATCGTGACTACAAGGCATACCAGCTAAGCAGCTATCACTCGGGCGGCGAGGGCTATCTGCTGCCTATCATGTCTCCGGACCTCAGTCGCGAGCCGCTGCGAGGCGGAGGCCTTGTCGGTGATTGCGTCTGCGGGCTGAGCGCCGCCATAGCGACGCTGGGGGCCCTGTACCGCAGAGGGACCGGCGGCGTCGGGCAGCATATCGACATCTCGAAGCAGGACATTCTGCTCACCATGGTCCAGCTCGACGTCGCCATGTTTGCCAACCTGGGGGTCTTGCGGAGCAGGCTCGCGCGGCCGATACTCATGCCGTTGCCCTTTGAGTGTCGGGATCGCGACTACCTCATGATGTCCGCGCTTACCGATCGCGAGTGGAAGTCCCTTGTTGATTTCATGGGGGACCCGGAGTGGGCCCGGGACGAGAAGTACGATCAGTGGCTGAACAGGCAAATGAGCGGAGATGAGATCAACCCGCGAGTGCAGGGATTCGTCCGCGAGCATGCCAGGGACGATCTTTTCCGTGAACTGCAGGCTGATGCCATCGCGGCGGCACCGGTCAATACCTCGGAGGACCTGGTGAACTCTCCGCAGATGCAGGCTCGCCGGTTCTTCTCCGAGGTTGACCATCCGAGGGCCGGAAAGCTGAAATACCCGACCGCCGCGTACGGACTCTCCAGGACTCCATGTCGCCTGGAACGGACGGCTCCGCTCCTCGGCGAGCACAATGAGCTGGTGTTCTGCGAGCGCCTTGGCTATGACAGGCAGGAACTCACCGCGATGAGGCAAAACGGAATCATATGAGAACGAGGTTTGACCGATGAGCGCTTTGGCCCTGGAGGGAGTGCGGATAGCGGACTTCTGCTGGCTCTGGGCGGGAGCCTATGCGACCGCTCTCCTGGCGTTTCTTGGGGCTGAGGTGATCAAGATCGAGAGCATGGCTCGCCTCGACCCGTCGCGGGTCATGACCCTCACGATCGGGGAGGCTTTCGAGGGCGCGGACCAGTCCCCCGTCTTCAACAGCATCAACCTCAACAAGCTGTCGGTGAGATTGAACCTGAAGCGTCCGGAAGCCGTGGCACTGGCGAAGAGGATCATTCAGATCAGCGACGTCGTGAGCGAGAACATGCGTCCCGGGGCGATGGACCGCCTCGGCCTGGGCTACGAAGCGCTCACAGAGGTCAAGCCCGACATAGTGATGCTTTCATCTTCGGCCTTCGGGAGCCAGGGCCCGCTGCGGCGCTATGGCGGCTATGCTCCCAGCTTCGCCTGCTACAGTGGCTTGGCACATTTGACGGGGTACGCCGACAGCCCGCCGAACCCGATGACGGGCTCCACAGACCTCATGAGCGCCACAACCAGCGCTTTCGCGATCATGGCGGCGTTGAACCATCGCCAGCAGACGGGGATGGGGCAGTACATCGACCTGTCGTCGGTCGAGAGCCTGGCGGTATTCACGGGTGACGCGCTAATGGACTATGTCATGAACGGCAGGGTGCAGTCACGCGACGGCAACCGCGACCGGATCATGGCGCCGCACAACTGCTATCGCTGCAAGGGCGACGACAACTGGGTCAGCATAGCGATAGCGACGGACGATGAGTGGCAGGCCTTCTGCAAGGTAGCGGGTTGTCCTGAGTGGGCAGGCGACGAGAAGTTCTCTGACGCCTACAGCCGGCACGTGAATGAGGCGGAGTTGGACGGGCTGGTCGCTGCGTGGACGGTCAAACACACCCACTACGAGGTCATGGATATTCTGCAGGAGGCGGGTGTCGCGGCGATGCCCTCGCTCAGCAACCAGGAGATCCTCAGCGACCCTCATTTCAAGGCGCGGGGCCTGGCCACCGAGGTCGATCATCCTGCAATGGGCAGGCAGGTCGTCCTCGGCCCCCCCTGGCGCCTGTCTGAGACTCCCGCCAGGGTCGAGAAGTCGGCGCCGCTGATCGGGGAGCACAATGAGTACGTCTTCGGCGCCCTTCTGGGCATGTCAACCGGGGAGATACAGCGCCTGGTGGAGGCCGAGGTTATCCACTGGCCTGGACTAGGTCTCACGGGTGGTACGGCTCCGCGCTGGGTCGAGCGATGACCATTTCCTCTTCCCCTGTGCGGTGCGAGAGGCCGCCCATGGCTACACCGCCACCAGCTCGTAGTCCATGCTGCCAAGCCGAAGCTTCTCCGCCGTCTTCATCTGGACGAGGCTGCTTGTTTCGTGTATCTTCCCGAGCAAGTCAGGCGGCCTGCACGCTGTGGCTCCGGGTATGACGGGAGCCTGGTCTATGAGGTCGAGAGACGCCTTGTCCACCGCCACCGGATCCAGCGACAGGGCGATGCCGACGTCCTGGACGATGGGCAGTCCTGACGCCGCGGCGCAGTCGCAGAGCGGGACGACATCCTGAATGAAGTTGATGAATATGCTCCTTCCACGAAACGCCGACATCACGCCGCTTGCCGCGTGGCCGAGATTGACCTGCAATTGCTCTTTTGAGCCCTGCGGCCAGACCCAGCAATGCGAGGGGCAGACGAAGTGACACGTACCGCAGGCGGTGCACTCTGCCGTCTGGCGCACGGGCGCTCCGTCTACGAGCTCGATGGCGTTGGCGGGGCACGCATCAGCGCATTTGCCGCAGCCGTCGCAATCGCCGTGATCGTCCAGAATGGGCATGTTCACATGGTGCTGCGCCTGCTTGCTCTTGGTCGAGACGCAGCCCATCCCCATGTTCTTGATCGCCCCGCCCATTCCGGTGAGCACGTGCCCCTTCACGTGTGAGAGTACGATGAGGAATGAGGACTGGAGGAGCATCGAGGGCACCAGCACCTCCCGCAGCCGGCAGCCGTCTATCATGGTCTCGATGCGGATCGATCGCCGCTCATCCCTGTCCCCGGCAATGGCTATCGGAGCACTAACGCTGGACTTCACGAAACCGTTCTTGGCTGCGGTTCGCAGGTACTGCGCCTTGGTCCGTCTCTCTCCAGGGTAGGCGGCAACAGTGTCGAACAGAAACGGCCTCCCTTCCTCTTTCTTTACGATGTCCACTACCTGGCGGGCGAATGTCGGTCTCAGATACCGGACGTTGCCCAGTTCGCCCATGTGCAGCTTTATGGCCACATGTTCTGCCTTCGGGATCATGGCTGGAAGCTGCGATTTTGAGATCAGACGTCGCAAGCCGGCCAGCGCGTTGATATCCTTGGCGTAGCTGAAGAAGAGTACCTGGGACATGGCCTTCTCCTCCCGATCCCTCGGCGAACCGCAGTCTGGGCGAACCGAGTCTTGTGGAGTCACGATATTCTACCACATACGACTGCCGTGTCCAATGCGGCACGGGCCGCCACCGCCTGTACATCCCCTTGAACCGGGGAGCGAAATGGATTAGACTGGGACGTGCCGGGAGCCGGGTGGAGTCGGGCGGCGCTATCCGGAGGAACTCGGCAGGCTTGACTGCTGGTTGGTGGCCGGGGTGGTGCCGCCGGGCGCAGGCGGTCGGACGATCGCTCGGCTCCACCGGGGCGCAGCGGCCGCCGGTGGTTCCCTCTCTTCTCGCGAGCGCAACTCGCGCTATCACATCGAGATGTTGACTTGGGCGGTGTCGCCAATGGGCGAGACCTGCTGTTGCGACGATGGTCGTCGGCGAGGCGTCCGCTGGCTGCAAACGGTCTGAGATGGGTCGGGTGAGCGGTGCCGAGGAGTGATGATCTCGTGCAGCAGGGATTGCGGCCCAGCCTGGAAGACGCGGCGGTCTGGAAGGGACTGGGGAGCGGCCGGAAGTGGAAGCAAAGGCGGTGATGTCTGATGAGTGAGCGGGAGATTGTCAGAGAGGTCAACGCGCTGACTCTCATGCCGTTGCCGGTGAAGATACCGGTCTCGTGGTATGAGGCGCTGCCCAGAGTGCTGCCGCTGCTCCGGTGGTCTACCGAGCAAACCCGCTTTTTCATGGCTGAGGAACTGATCGACATATTCCTGACCAAGTGGAAGAAGATACTCATCAGGCGCGATGGAGACTGTGTGTGGCTGCATTTGGGTGGGGTGGCGTGCTATGAAGTCATCCCGAATTTCATCAGAGGAGTCAGGTTCAGAATCGACTCCAGCGATGGGGAAGTCAGTGCGCACAGCGGCCAGGAAGGTGTGATCGAGCACTGGCGCAGTTGCGTCCCGGACCTGCAGGGTCTGGAAGACGAGGCGGTGCTGGCGGCTCGAAGTGAGATCCTGGGACTGATCGATCCTGATAGGTGGAACGATGAGTTGGGGAAGTCCTGGAGCTATGCTGCCGAGAGGGCGCACGTGAACTTCGGCAAGATCCGGCCTGTGATCAAGAAGTGGATTGCCAAGTATCAGGATCGCTGCAATCTGGACGAACCGTTTGGCGGGAGGCTCTCGGCAGGAAAATACACGGCGCCGGGAAGATCTACTGCATAACAGCCATCGGCGGGGTTTCCCTGATCACGAGAGAGCGGGAGACGCGCGACGGAGTTGCGGTCGGCGAGAGGCGGGCGCGGGTGGTTATCTCCCGCGTTCGTGTCGAGCAGGGTCCGGGAAGTAGTGTGAATGAGGATTTCCTCTTGGGGGGTCTGTTCGGTCGTACTGGCAGCGATACTGTCGCTGGCTGTCCTCCCTTCCGTCGCGGGAGCAGACGCCGCGGTTACGTTCCCAGACCCGTCGCTTGAGACGGCCATCCGCGACGCCATCGGCAGGCCTGCCGGAGAGATCCTCGAATCGGACCTGCAGAGTCTGACCAGCCTCACCGCTATGGTCCGCGGGATCACTGACATCTCCGGTCTGGAACACTGCACCGCGTTGACCGAGGTGTCGCTCGGCAGCAACGAGATTGAAGACTTGACCCCGCTGGCCGGACTTACGAAACTGAGGTCACTGCGTCTCCAGGG
>CAZNMB010000079.1:0-7586 GCA_964574095.1 uncultured Dehalococcoidia bacterium | reverse complement strand
TTGCCTTCTCCCAGGACCATGTCGGCCATGTCCTCAACGAGCTTGCTCAGCAAGGCCATGTTTCGGACCCCGTTCTGTTGCATCAGCGCCGCTATCTTCTCGACAACCGGGCTGTTCTTCAGATGACGCTTCTTGACGGTTTCCAGCCCTCGGACTATGTGCAGGCATTCCTCATAGGAGAAGTCGGCTGTCGAGTCTTCAGGGAAGCTTCGTTCGTAGTTAAGGTGCATTCCCACCCCCACTCCGCAACGCTTGTCTCAAGGCCACCGGCCGAGGATTCCTCTACTACTATACACGTCTTCGGGCGGCGGGGCAACCCGGCGATGGATCGCGGCGGGACGCGCCAGTCTCGGACCAAGTCTCGCCGGGCACAGTGTTGGAGACAGGGACATGACCACCGCCGGGAGGCGCCAAGGGAAATGGTCGGGCAGAGGCTTCGGCCCTTACCGTGCGCCGGGACAAGGCGACAGCGGGTGAACTCGCTGCTATCGTTTGCGCTTGACCCAGGCGAACCGCACTTTCTTGCCGCTGTGCCTGGGGTTCTTCTTGTTCACGTTCTCTATGAAGGTCTTCAGGTCTTTGAGGGGCTTCTCGCTCATTGTCGTGGACCGCACGCGCCTTTCGCATCCAATGCAACTTGTTGAATTCTATCATGGTTCCGGCGGTGATTCAACTTTGAAGCTGAGGGACCGTTCAGCCGGTATCGGGACTGGGGAACGGTGGACGCGTCCGCGGCGGCTGCGTCAGATGCCGATCTTGGCCCACCGGATGAGGCGGTCCGCGACGATGCCGCAGCCGAAGGCTATCGCCATGTTGGTGGTGGTGAGGCCGATCCCGGCGATGAGGAAGACGATGAACAGGTCCCGCTTCTGGTCGACGTCTCTGACCAGCAGCGCCAGCTCCAGCCCGGCAAAGAGCAGCAGGACGCCCAGCACCGCGTAGGGGATGGACGACAGCAGCACCACCCCCACAACGCCGAAGGCAACCGCGATGACCACCAGGACCGCTCCGATCATGATGTTCGCCCCGCCCGTGCGCGCGCCGAACCTGTAGTGGGCGGCAAGACCGCCCGCCCCGTGGCACATCGGCATCGCCGCCAGCAGGCCGGTGACGATGTTCATCAGGCCCGTGTCCGCGGAGAAGCGGCGGTTCGTTGCCCTGCGGGTACGCTCGCCCTCGCCGAACAGGGTTTTCGCGGTATCGGTGGTGCCGACGATGGCGTTGCCTATGGTCAGCGGGATCTGGGGGAGGACGAGCAGGACGAGGGCTGTGGCGTAGTCGTGCAGGCCGGGAGTGAAGACCCCCATGCTGGTGGGCCCGAAACCCCAGTCGGTTCCTCTGAAGGCGCCGTACGCGGCGCCGATGATGATCCCGGCGCCCAGTATGACCAGCGCGGCGGGGAAACGCCTGCTGTTGAGCAGGAGCAGCACCAGCACGACCCCGGCAATCCCGATGATGATGTTGACCGGGACGCTGCCGACCAGGGCCTCCTTGCCCGAGTCACCGACGAAGAGCTCGCGGCTCTGGATGAAAGAGACGGCCTTGGTCAGGAGTATGAGCCCCAGGCCGAACTGTATGCCTCTGACAACGGGCCTGGTGAAGAGCTTCGCGATCTGGTCGATCAGGCCGGTGAAGGCCAGCGCCAGGAGAAAGGCACCGAAGAGGATGCCGGTGGCCGCCATCACCGGCAGGGTGACGTCTTCGGGGGCGGCGATGGCGATGGCGGCGACGACCTTGAGGGGCTGGACCGGTATAGGCAGCCTGTAGTACAGGCCGGTCACGATGTAGAACAGGCCCACCATCAGGAAGACCGAGGTGAAGCTGAGCCCGTTGATCGTTACCAGCGCTATGGACAGGGGGACCAGCGTCCCGAAATCGCCCAGCGAGCCCGCCAGCTCGCGCAGGTTGAACTCGTAGTCCCTTACGCGCATATCTCAGCACCTGTGCGAGGTGTATGGCCGGAGCAGCGGGTCCACCGGCTGGCAAACGGGCTCGATGGCTCCTCATGCGGGGCCGCTGCCAGCCAAATGTACGCCCCTTCGGGCCACGAGCGCAGTACTATTTTACCACGAAGATGCGCTAGAAAGAGCTATTGTTCGGATACGAGTCATTGTGCTAGGGTCAGGTGAAGATAGCGCAACTGCTATCCAGACCGCCCGCGGAAGGAAGCGATAATGAGGAAAAGCCTGGATGACTACAGGCAGGTCGTCGGCGACAGAGTCATAGGAGAGATCCACGCCAAGGCGCGACCTCTTCAGGGGAAGCGCGTGGTGCACGTCAACTCCACGGCGCAGGGCGGCGGCGTCGCCGAGATTCTGGGCTCCCTCGTGCCCCTGATGAACGACGTGGGCATCGAGACCGACTGGAGAGTGCTCCACGGGAGCTCCGATTTCTTCGCGATCACCAAGAAGTTCCACAACGCTCTTCAGAGCGGATCGCTGAACCTTACCGACATCAAGAAGCAGATCTACATCCAGACCAACGAGGAATTCGCCACCTACTGCCACATGAACCCCGACTGCGTGATCGTCCACGACCCGCAGCCTCTGCCGCTGATCAAGTTCTACAAGAAGACCGTGCCCTGGATCTGGCGGTGTCACGTAGACCTTTCGCATCCCAACGAAACCCTGTTGGACTTCCTAAAGTCGTTCATCATGCGCTATGACAGGGTGATTGTGTCCAGCGAGGCGTACCGGAAGGAAGGGCTGTCCGTGGAGCAGAGGATCATCCACCCGGCCATCGACCCGCTCTCACTGAAGAACAGAGAGCTTTCGAAGAAGGACGTGCTGAAGTACGTGAAGAAGGCCGGCATCCCGATGGACAAGCCCATCGTGACACAGGTCTCCAGGATGGACATCTGGAAGGACCCGGAAGGCCTGCTCGAGATCTTCAAGCGAGTCAGGGAGCAGGTGGACTGCAGGCTGCTGTACTGCTACGACATGGCATCCGACGATCCCGAGGGCAACGCGGTCTATCAGAGGACGTACCGCAAGGCGAAGAAGCTGGTGGACAGCGGCGACGTTCTCTTTGTCCTCGGCAACAGCCAGATAACGGTCAATGCCATCCAGCGCTTCTCGACGGTCCTGGTGCAGAACTCTATCAGGGAGGGCTTCTGCCTCTGTGTCACCGAGGCCCTGTGGAAGGGGAAACCGATGGTGACCACGAAAGTTGGAGGGATACCCCTTCAGATTGTGGAAGCGGAGAACGGCTTCCTCGTTGAGCCCGGGGACAAAGACGCCTTCGCCGCCAGGATCGTGCAGCTTCTGCGCGATCCCGACATGGCTGAGCACATGGGCAGGCGGGCAAAGGAGGCCGTCAGGCAGAACTTCCTTACTACCAGGCTCCTCTCGGACTACCTCGACCTGCTGAAGGACGTAATCTGCGGGCGCAACGGAAACCTGCCCTGCAGCATGCTGCCGATCGGGGCGGGCCCGTTGGGCGCCGATCACGAGCCGGCGTCGGCCGGTCTGCGTGCCTCGTCGTAGGCTCTCCTCCTGCTCCAGACGATGACCCCGGCCAGCCCGGCGGCGGAGCCGATCACGATGAAGATGGCCTTGCCCCTCATCCCCGAGACATAGCTGTTGACTGAGTCCACGACGATCTCGTTCCCCTTCTCGGCCACAACCGCCGCGACACCCTCGTATTCCGCCGTGTCGAATGGCCCGTCCTGAAGCCTCGACTTGCCCACCGTCGAATAGACAGCGCCAGTGACAATGTAGAAGGTGAGCGAGGCCAAGAACAGGACGACCAGCGCCCAGGCCAGACGGCTCGGCCAGTTGCGGCCCCCGAGCACGCCGACGACGAGCAAGAGCAGGAAGAGCCCCGGCCAGGCGACCCACAGCAGGGTCCTCCCGGTGTGGGCCCAATGGCGCGCGTCGTCGAATGACCGGAGGTCGTCACCGGAGTCAGAGACCGCATCTCTCAGGTCCGACTCGGTCACGGTGTACCCGTCCCTGATCCAGCCGCGCGCGTCTTGGAGCGCGTCGGTTCCTTCCGTGTCGAGCTTCTCCATGAGGTCGGTGTCCGTGAACGTCCACCCTTCCATCACCCGCTCGCGTGCTTCGTCCAGGAAGCCGGCGTCGCCCTGCCGGCTCAGCAGTTGGCGCAGGTCCGACTCGGTGTAGCTCCACTTGTCCGGTATCCGATCCCCGATCGCCTGGTCGATCTCGGCCCGGACATCTACGCCGAGCGCGCCTTTCGCATCCTCGTAGGAGACTCCGAAGGGGCGGCAGGAGGGCAGGGTGTCGGGCGGCAGCACGACAATAGCCTGAAGGAACTGCGACATGCTGCACTCGGGCAGGCTGAGGAACAGGGCCCGGAGCCTGTCGTCGGCCAGCCCGGTCATGACGTCGAGCGCCTCCTCCTTCAGGTCGCCCAGGTCAACCGCAATCTCGAATGTCCCGGCGTCCCCCTTCGCATATGCTGCGATGCCGTTCACCATCTCTTCGAGCCGGGCCTGCAGCCATTCGGGGGTCAGCACTTCCTCGATCGCGGCCGAGACCTCATCCCGGCTGAGGGTGATGCCGTACCCCAGGTCAACCGCCGGGCCGATGCCGGCCGCCACCATGGGCGCTATCAGCTCCTCCACGAGGAAGTCATAGGTCTCCTGCCTGCTCAGGACGTCGATCGCGGCGGAGGCCGCCGGGTCCACCAGGTCGATGACCCGCACAGTGATGGTGAAATGCTCGGCATCGCCCGTCAGGTAGGGCAGGACGCTGTCGATCGCTGCTTCGATCTGAGCGGCCGCCCAGTCAGCGGGGAGAACGCCGCTCAAAGCGGTCTCGATCTCCGCCCTGGTGAGTGTGATCGTGTAAGGAAGCTCGTCCAGGTTATCGAACAGCTCGTCCGCCAGGTATGAGATCCCATCGCTGTAGACCTGGCTGAATGCATTTCCGCGAACAATGTCCTGCTTGATCACGGCGGCGGCCGTCTCGACCCTGTCTCTGAGGTCGATGGTCAGCGTGAAGCTGTCCCTGCCGCCGGCAACGTAGGGCACGACGGCCTCGATTGCCGATTCGGCCTGCGCGCGGAGCCAGTCGGGGGGCAGCACCTTCCTTGCCGCGGACACCAGGTCGTCCCTGATGGGGGCGAGCGCTATGGGGCTGTCCGAGAGGTCGTCGGCCTCAAGCTCGTCCAATGCGGCGGGCAGCGCTTCGTCGTAAACGAAGTCGTAGACGTCCGCCTGCTCCAGCCGGTCCTCGTAGAACCGGGGATTGGCCGCGGTGTCGTTGAGCTGCGTCACCGGCAGCAGCACTGTGAGCAGGACGACAGACACAACGATCAGAGGGATTGCGAGCACTCGCCTGAACCATATCATGGATGCGTACGTTCTCAGTCGGCGCGCGTCGTTCTGTCGCCGGGTACGTAGACCATGCTGCCTGGGGCAGGTTGCCCCAACGTTAACATACCGGTCGTCCCCGGTTCAATAGGAAATCCGTTCGGCCATTTGGGGGAAGAGGGTTTCATGGTTCCTGCCCCGATGGTCTATTGCTAGGACATATGGCCCGGCGTAGAATTGGAGCCACGTGTCGAGGGTCGAGACGATTGTGCCGTGGGGGGACACGGTTTGCAGTCCGACAACACCTTGTGTGAACGTGCAAAGGCGCGTGCCCGGAGCGCGGCCTCGGCGCTGAAGGCGAGGATACGGAAGTACTTCAGCGGCAGGCTGGCGCTGATCCAGATCGGTGCGGGCGTCGGCGCTCTCATCTTGAGGTCAGCGGCGGCGTATCTGGCGAGCGACCTGAGCGTGCTTACCATGGTGCTTCTGGCCATGATGGGGAGCTTTGTCGGATACATCGCAGCCTACGCGGTCGGCTACTGGGTGGCCTTCAGGGATGACTACAGGACGTCGGGCCGTTCCATGCTGTGGGACATCGCCAGGCTGCAGCTCGTGGAGCAGCTTCCCAACGTGGGGACCGTGATCGCCGCCGGTCTGACGCAGGGCGTTCTGATTAGCAGCGCCGATGTGCCGCCGGTCCTTGCAGTGAACATCGGCAGCTGGTTCGGCCCGCAGAAGATCGTCAACGTCGCGGCAATGCTCACCAGCAACTCGCTGAAGAAGGCTTGGGTCGATGATGCCTGGAAGCCTCGCGCTATCGCACACGCTATCGTGGGCGGCGTACGCCGTGCAGGCGGGAAAGGGTGGATGCTGCTCGGGGGCCGGCGTTCCCAAGGTTGAAAGGAGAGGCTGTAGAAGACGAAGATCAGGACGGATGGGGTCAGCTTCGTGACGCCATCCGAGAGCTTCATGCTCGGGGTGCCGCAGACAGCAAGAACGATCGCCAGGGTGAGACACAGCCGTTGCATGGGAGACCTCCTGGAGGCCATCCATCTCAGTGGTCTCTTCCCGTTGGCGCAGTGTTGTAGTATGATAGTCCTCAGGGCCAGTTGACGCGACGGCTCCCATGCTTCTGGGGGATGGCGCGAAGCGATTGTAGCATGCTGCTGTGTACTCTTAGCTGACCGTGATGTCGGACACTGTGAGGTCTGCTGTGTGCCGTTGTGTCACCCGGCTCTCGCGATGGCAGCCCGCTGCGGGCCGTCCTGTCTGTACTATTGACACAGGGAAGTATAATCGAACTTAACATAGACCGCGGCGTAGATTGGAGTCCAAGTTGAGAGTCCTGCTGGTATATCCGCGCTATCCGGACACGTTCTGGAGCTTCAGGCACGCGCTGAGGATTGCCGCCAAGAAGGCGTCGTTTCCGCCCCTGGGCCTGCTGACAGTGGCCGCCATGCTTCCCGCCGAATGGGAGAAGAAGCTGGTGGACATGAACGTGAGGCCCCTGGACGATGCGGACATCAAGTGGGCCGACTACGTGCTCATCAGCGCAATGGTAGTCCAGCAGGACTCGGCGAGAGAGGTGATCGCCCGGTGCAAGAGCCTCGACACGAAGACCGTTGCCGGAGGCCCGCTCTTCACCCAGGGCTACGAGTTCTTCGAGGAGGCGGATTACCTGGTGCTCGACGAGGCCGAGGTCACGCTGCCTCCGTTCCTCGCCGATCTCGAGAGGGGATGCGCGCAGCGCATCTACACGTCCAAGGAGAGGCCGGATATCACCAAGACCCCGGTGCCGCTGTGGTCGCTTCTCGACATGAAGAAGTACTCCTCAACCAACATTCAGTACTCGCGGGGGTGTCCCTACAACTGCGACTTCTGCGATATCGTGGTGTTGAACGGAAGGGTGCCGAGGACCAAGAACAAAGAGCAGATCATTGCCGAGTTGGACTCGCTCTACGATCGCGGCTGGCGGGACGGCATCTTCGTTGTGGACGACAACTTCATCGGCAACAAGCGGAAGCTGAAACAGGAGATTCTACCCGCCATAATCGAGTGGCAGAAGGCGAGGAAATACCCCTCGATGCTGCTGACCGAGACTTCGATCAACCTTGCCGACGACGACGAGCTCATGGACCTGATGGTGGACGCCGGGTTCGACACTGTGTTCGTCGGTATCGAGACCCCCAACGAGGACAGCCTCGCGGAGTGCAGCAAGCAGCAGAACAGGGGGCGCGACCTGGTTGCCTCCGTGAAGAAGATCCAGAATCACGGGCTCCAGGTCCAGGGCGGCTTCATCGTGGGATTC
>CAZNMB010000078.1:0-7649 GCA_964574095.1 uncultured Dehalococcoidia bacterium | reverse complement strand
CATGGGCACGATGCCCGACGGCACGAAACGGCTGCGGAGGAGGAACGGCGATGAGCTGAACCACTTCATGGCCCAGTCTTCTTTCGCCGAGTACGCGGTGGTGCATCGATCGGCGGCCGTGAAGGTCCGAAACGATGCGCCTCTGGACGTGGTGTGTCTCCTCGGATGCGGCGCGTCAACCGGGATCGGGGCGGTGATCAACAAGGCAAGAGTGAAGGCCGGCAGCAGCGTTGCCGTCTTCGGATGTGGAGGGGTGGGACTTGCCGTGATCATGGCGGCGAAGCTGGTTGGGGCTAACCCGATCGTTGCCGTTGACCTGATGGACAGCAAGCTTGAGATGGCCCGAGAGCTTGGGGCGACCCATCTGGTGAACGCCTCCAAGGAGGACCCTGTCGTTAGGATTGCGATGGATTGCGCGGGGGGTGTGGAATACAGCTTCGAGGCTATCGGGAACCCGGCCGTGATATCCCAGGCGTTCCACTCGGTCTACCCGCGTCCCGGAGGCATGGCCGTCGTGCTGGGGCTAGCTCCCATCGGGTCAACGTTCGCCATAGAGGCTTGGCGTTTCATGAGGGAGCTTGTCGTCACCGGCTGCACCGTGGGCAGCATCAGACCCCAGCTCGACATCCCGCGCTACGTGGACTTGTTCATGGAGGGCAGACTGCCTCTGGACAGGCTCGTGTCGGCACGATATGGTCTCGAACAGATCAACGATGCGGTGAAAGACACGCTGGAAGGCAAGATCATGCGGGGTGTCGTTACGTTCTGAGGCTCTCCCCGCAGGCAATGCAGGTTGGGGGGCAGGCACCCCGGGGGCGCGGCAGGAAGGGCACGTGGTACAGAGGACTGATCCCGAGGCCAAGCGAGTAAGGCTGGAGGCCTGGCTGAGGACCAAGTTGCCCGCGGCTGAGGCTCTCTCAATCGGCCCTCTGGAGAAGGCGACCAGCGGCTACGCCAGCGAAATCCACTTCTTCGATCTGCACTGGCGGGAGGGTGGTCGGGAGAAGACGGAGAAGCTGGTGATTCGAGAGGCGCCCACGGAGTTGCAGGTCCATCCCGACTATGACGTGGGGGCGCAATTCAACATAATGAGGTGCCTCGAGGGCAGCGCTGTACCCATGCCCAGGACATACTGGCTTGAGGAAGATGAGACGGTGCTGGGCGCCCCTTTCTTTGCTATGGAGAAGGTCGACGGGGAGATTCTCGATCCCCGGCAGCCCGGCGAAGAGCCTCGCGGACCCCTCTGCGAAGCGAGTCCTGGCCAGCGCGGCACGATGTGGCGACAGGCCATCGAGGTGATCGCCAACGTAAACACTGTCGATTGGGAACGCCGTGGGCTCTCCTTTCTCGGAGTCCCCGGTAATGGCACCGATGCCCTTGACCGGCAGATAGCCCACTACGAAAGGATGTGGAGGTGGGGAAGAGTCGAGCCTCAGTCTCTGCTTGATCCCGCCTTCGCCTGGTTCAGGAAGAACCGTTTTGAGCCTGAACACGTGTCGCTGTGCTGGGGAGACGCCAGGCTGGGCAACATAATGTACCGCGACGAGAGGATTGTGGCTGTCCTGGACTGGGACATGGCCCATCTTGGCGCCCCTGAAGCGGACATCGCCTGGCTCCTGGCCATAGAGTGGCTGAGCAGCGAAGCGACCGGCACCCTCTGGGAGGGAGTGCCGGATAGAGAAGAGATCATTCGATGCTATGAGAGCGCGACGGGAAGAAGGCTGCAGAACTTCGACTATCATGAAGCGTTTGCACTTCTCAGACTGAGTATCCTTTTCTGCAGAGTGATCAGCACCATGCCCGGAATACCGAGCGATTTCAAGGCTTCTGCCGATCTGCCGCCTGTGAGGAGGTTGGCTGAGATGCTGACGTAGGGGGGAGAATGATAACCAAGTATGACGAGTTTCTCTGTCACCAGATCGTGTCGACCTTTGATGAGGTGTATACCACGGATCAGCAGTGGTATGACAGGGTATGGCTCACGGCGCATGATAATTCGGGCAGGATCATCATCGATGCGGGATTCGGCAAATACATCAACCGGAACGTAATGGATGCGCACGCCGGCGTGACCGTGGAAGACAGGACACAGTACACAGTGCGCGCTTCGCGGGAGCTCTGGCCCGATGTGGATTCCGTTGAGGTCGGGCCCCTATGCTACGAGGTGCTGGAGCCACTCAGGAAGATTCGCGTCTGTCTGAATGAGAATGACTACGGCATTCGTTTCGAGATGGAGTTCGAGGGGCTGACGGTGCCCTGGGACGAAGAGCCAAGCCATCATCGCCTGCCGGGTGTCATGACCGTACATAGCCGCCGGTACTACCAGTTCGGTCACGCCAGCGGCAGGCTGACCGTGGAAGGCAAGAGCTACGAAATCAATGGTGATACCTGGTGGGGTCAGCGTGACCGGTCCTGGGGGATCAGGCCGATCGGTGTGCCGCGACCCGGAGGCTGGTGGTCCAGGGCGGACGCGGGCGAACCGGAATCAGGGCTCCAGCCATGGCCACACATTCCGGGGATGTTCTTCCATTACCTGTTCATGCAGTTCAAGGACTACGGCCTCGTCTTCACATTCTCGGAAGCGCCGGACGGGACGCCTGCCGGTGCTCGTGGCGGCATAGTCTATCGCTTCGGCGATAGCCGGTTTCCGGTGCCCGTCACTGACGTGCAGCACCAGTTTGAGTTCTTCCCCGGTTCTCGGAGGATCAAGTCGATTGAACTGGTCGTAGGCACGGCGGATGGCGTGAAGAGGGAGGTCTCGGTCAGGCCGCTGAATGTCTACTATGCCAGAGCGGGTGGCTATCTCGATGGATACAAGGGCTGGGTCCACGGGAAGTGGAGGGGGCCATACGCCATCGATGGCGAGAAACTGGACCTCTCCAATACAGAGGTGCGCGACGGCTTGAGTGGTGCTGTCGATGACACTATGTGCGAGTTCAGATGTGGCGACGACGTTGGCTATGGTATCCTGGAGCCGTTCGTGATCGGGGAGCTTCCGAAATACGGCTTCAAGGCCTAGAGAACACGATTATCCGGGAGACTATCCGGTCGATTCGCTATCAGACCAAAGGAGGAATGACCAGTGGCTCTGCAGATCTCCGAAGAGGTGAAAGAAGCGATCTATCGGGCCTGGCTGCCGGCCCTGATGACCTCGCTGTTGGCGGGAGTCAAGGCGCTGCCCGTAGAGCACAGGGGCGAGCTCCTCACGATGATGTGCACGACCTGCGAGGACCTGGCTATGGCTGGAGCCGTGGGCATCCAGCCCGGCATGAGTTGGGATGAGTACCTGAAGTACCTGAAGGAAGTGCCTCCGCCCGTAGGCCCCTGGATCGTGGAGCAGGACGGCGATGTCTTCGACCTGTACTACGACTGCTCACTGGGAGAGGACGGCAGACCGCAGTGTCACTGTCCCCTGGTCCAGTTGGGACTGATGGAGCCGGAGCCCTATTGCTGCGACAGCGGCGCTCGCATGTCGGGGCGCATGATAGGCGGCGCCAAGAACAGGCCGGTGGAAGAAGTTGAAGTGATCGACAGCGCCGCGAGAACGGGCGCGTCCATCTGCCACTACCGGGTGCGATTGGGCACCTAGCTTGCCAGGCACTCGGATACCTTCCCGGACGCTCATCTCCTGCAGGCTGCCCGCACTCGCGGCGGGAGCATGTCAGCCCGCGCCCGGCAGTGAGGTCAACTGCAGAGCCAGCCCACGAGCCAGCCCAGGCCGAGCGGGACGGCAACGCAGAGCGCGAAAAGAGCGAGCCGGCTCACCAGGAACACGGAGACGCGGCTGGCAAGCTCAACCCTGGTCATTGTCTCTCCATCCATGACGATTTCGGTGGGGACGGCCTCGACACCCGGCGGGCACCCCGAACGGCGGCACCGGGAATGCTTGAGTGATGTGCCTGCAGGCTGTATGATACCAGAAACGGGCGCGCAACTGAACCCCAGGCGGGGGCTGCCGGTGGGCTCAGGGCAATCCGTGACCGCGAGATCGTCGCCGATCGTGCCAGGTGGCGTGGTTGACATAATGGGGCCACGTCCCCCTGACATGGTCCGGGGTGGGGGTGAGAATGGCCAAGCCTTCGGGTTTCACCGTGGTCTGCAGGGTGCAGGGAGAGCTGCAGGCCAGCGTGATGAAGTCACGGCTGGAGAGCGAGGGAATCCCCGTGTTCCTCGAGTACGAAAGCGTGGGGAGGGTCTTCGGGCTGACCGTCGATGGCTTGGGAGAGGTGCGGGTCCTGGTGCCGGACGCGCTGGCCGAGGAGGCAAGGCGTCTGATCGAGCCCCGGGAGGCCGACTGAGGTTGCGGCCCCGATGGGTTGAGACCGGTGTCTCCGGGAGTGTGAGAGTCGGGGCGAGCGGGTGGCAGGCTGCCAGCATATCCCACAATGAGGCAAGAGGGGGCCAGCTATGAGTTTTCTCAAGCACAGAGGGCGGGTCTTTCTGGAGCTCTGCGGCGTGGCATACGCCGCATTGATGCTGGTGGTCGCGGTGATACCCTGGGCCGGCCACTATGTCTGGCGGATTGACCCCAGCTCCTTCGTGCTGGTCGCGGGCGTGATCCTCATGGGCACAGTCTATCTTGTGCTCGACGAGATACGGCTCAACACCCGAAAGTGATCGCCCCGGCGCGCCCAGGTCGCATCAGGCCTTGACAGCTACCAGAGTCTCTCCGGCTGCCCGGGCGCGTCTCAACATCTCCTCAGCGCTTCGCAGCAGGTGGTCCTCAGCTTCACTGCCGAGCATTGACGCTAGTTCCTCTACCCGGGGGCTCTCATCCAGGGGTTCGACGCGGGCGACGGCCTGTCCCTTCTCCAGCCGCTTGACTACCTTGTAGTGGTTGTTGCCGAAGCACGCGATCTGAGGCAGGTGGGTGATGCAGATGACCTGCCGGTCGCGGGCGAGGGCGGCGAGCTTGCGCCCCACGACATGAGCTGTGCGTCCGCCGATTCCCGTGTCGATCTCGTCGAAGACCTGCAGCGGCACCGAGTCGTTCGCCTGCAGGCTGCTCTTCACCGCCAGCATGAAACGGCAGGTCTCGCCTCCCGACGCGATCTGTGCGAGCGGCCTCAGCGGTTCCCCGGGGTTGGTCGCTGCCAGGAACGCGACGGCATCTATCCCGTGCTGGCTGCAGGAGTACGTCCCCTGCGCCGTCGGCAGTCCGTCTTCTCTCTCCTCGCGTCTCAGGCTGACGTCGAACCTGGCCCAGGGCATCCCCAGGTGCGCGAGTTCATTGTTCACGGCGGCAGCGAGCCGCGCGGCGGCTTCCCGACGCGCCTCGGAGAGCGCGAGCGCCCGGCGCGCCACATCATCCTCCAGCGCTCGCCGTTCCTCGTCCAGACGAGCCTTGTGCTCCTCCAGTGCTTCGGCGGCTTCCAGTTCCAGCCCACAACGCCTGGCGAATTCCATGACGTCCTCCAGGCCGGGCCCATACCTGCCCTTCAGGTGTCGGAGCAGCTCCAGCCGGTCCATGACCTCCCGAAGGCGCTCGGGATCGGTGTCCAGGCCGTCGGCGTAGCGCCTCAGCTCCTGGGCCACGTGCTCGAGGTCCGCTCTGGCTGATTCCAGGACCTGGAGATATGGGAGGAGCGACGGGTCCACCGCCACCAGCGCCCTGACGGCGCTGGCGGCGGTGTCCGCCAGGCTCGATGCCGATCTGTCGTCTTCGTACAACGCTGTGTACGCCGCATAGCATTGCTGTCTCAGCGACTGGGCCTGCTGCAGGACCTCGCGCTGCCGCTGTAGTGCTTCGTCTTCCCCGGGCTGAACGTCCGCGGCCTCGATCTCGCGCACCTGGTGATCGAGAAGGCGGCGCCGGTTCCTGGCGTCCTCACCTGCCAGAGCGTGCAGCTTCCGCGCCTTCTCTCTCATCAGGGCTACTCGGGCCGCCAGACCGGCGCGGTCTTCGAGCAGGCCGGCGTAGCTGTCAAGAATGTCGAGCTGCCGCTGGGGATCCAGCAGAGACAGGTGCTCCATCTGGCTGTGAATGTCCATCAGCCGCTCGCCCAGTGCGCGCAGCAGAGACAGGGGGACTGCCTTGCCGTTGACTCGAGAGACGGTCCGGCCCTGCTCCAGAATCTCGCGCGACACGATCAGGGTGCCGTCGGCCTCAGCCTCGATTCCGGCTTCTTCGAGGACAGCCGCGGCCTCTGAGTCCCGGGGCGAGACGCAGAAGATGCCTTCCACGTAGGCGGTGTGCTCGCCGTTGCGGATCATGCCCGCGGAGGCCCTCCCGCCGGCCAACAGGCACAGCGCATCGACCAGAAGCGACTTACCGGCCCCCTCCTCGCCGCTCAGGATGGTCAACCCCGGACTCAACGCGACACGGGTCTCCCGGATCACCGCCAGGTTCCTGATGCACAGCTCGGTCAACATGGCTGGGTCCCTCCGGACTTTGGCTCGGCACCGAACAGGTGTTCGGTAGAACATATGTACCACATGATGGCTGCAATGTCAATACCCGTTGCCTGAAAAGTTGATACCGGGCCGCATTGGTCGGGGATGATGGTGATGGCGCTACGCTGTCGCCCGCGTCCCGGAATGCCCGAGTCCGTAGAGCACAAACCGTTTCGATCCGCGCCCGGCCCTATCGGATTGCACGGCAGCAGAGCGAAGTATTCCCTGGTTCACGCTTGACATGGCTTGTAGCTTCTAGTATACTCTCCATTTGGTGTCTGGGGGATGGAGCAAGGGGGTAAGTTGCCTACAATCAACCAGTTGGTCAGAAAAGGGCGAAAGCAGATGAAGAAGAAGGTGAAGGCGCCTGCTCTTCGCTTCACCTTCAACACGCTGAAGAGCACGGTTGTGCAAGGCAGGGGCGCTCCCCAGAAGCGCGGCGTCTGTCTTCAGGTCAAGACCATGACGCCGAAGAAGCCGAACTCCGCGCTCCGTAAGGTCGCCAGGGTGCGGCTCACCAACGGGATGGAAGTGACGGCCTACATCCCCGGCGAAGGACACAACCTGCAGGAGCACTCGGTGGTGCTGATCCGCGGCGGGAGGGTCAAAGACCTCCCCGGCGTCCGCTATCACATCATTCGTGGGGCTCTGGATTCGGGTGGCGTCGAAGGTCGTCGGCAGGGCCGCAGTCTGTACGGAGCCAAGAAGCCCAAGGCCAGCCTCTAGGGGTTGAGGTCCTGGGCTCTTCGTGTATGGCCGCAAGAGCTTCTAGTGAATAGAAGCTCTTTGATTGCAGGGATCGTTTACAGAGGGGAAGATGCCTAGAAGAGCGCGGGCAGTCAAGAAGAGAGTGGTTCTGGACGCCAAGTACCGGAGCCCGGAACTTGCCAAGTTCATCCACAAGGTGATGCTGGACGGCAAGAAGGCCAAGTCGGAACGCATCGTATATGATGCGCTCGAGATCGCGGAGCGGGAGCTCAACAAGAACGCACTCGACATCTTCGAGCAGGTGCTGAAGAACGCGACCCCGGTCCTCGAGGTCAAGCCGCGTAGAGTCGGCGGCGCGACCTATCAGGTGCCGATCGACATCAGGCCGACCCGCCGGCTGGCCCTGGCCATGCGCTGGTTGATTGCTTCAGCCAGGGGGCGGAGGGGCAAGCCAATGTCGGAGAGGCTGGCCGCGGAGTTCATAGACGCCTATCGAGGACAGGGCGCGACAATCAAGAAGAGGGAAGATACCCACCGCATGGCTGAGG
>CAZNMB010000077.1:0-7691 GCA_964574095.1 uncultured Dehalococcoidia bacterium | reverse complement strand
CGTTCCTCTCCGGCATTATTCGCGGACGGCGCGTGGGTGTCAACCGCGCCCGACAGGACCGCGGGATGGCACATCGAGCACTGGACTTGGTGTGGTAGTATATATCGTTAGTGACGGTCGCGGGTGCGAATGGCGGCCGGTGGCGGCGCACCCGCGGCACGACGGAGGGGCGCGGTGGTTGAGACGGCTCTGGACGGCATCAGTGTCCTTGAGCTCTGCAGCGGGATCTCCGGCCCGTACTGCGCCAAGATCCTGGCGGACTACGGGGCTGATGTCGTCAAGGTGGAGGCTCCGGGCCTGGGTGACGGTTCGCGGAGCGCGGGGCCTTTCCCCCACGATGAGCCCAATGCGGAAGCCAGCGGCCTGTTCCTGTATCTGAACACGAACAAGAAGAGCGTAGCGCTCAACTTGGAGAGCCCCGCAGGACGGAGACTCTTCAGGCAGATGGCGGCCCTGGCTGACGTCGTGGTCGAGAACCTGGGGCCGGCGACGACGGGTCGCCTGGGGGTGGACTACGAGACGTTGAAGGAGGTCAACTCGGGACTGGTCATGACCTCGCTCTCCGCATTCGGTCAGTCGGGGCCGTACTGCGACTGCAAAGCAACCGATCTCACCGTCTGGGCCTTGAGCGGCATACTGTACGAGTGTGGGGAGGCCGACAGAGAGCCGCTGAAGATCGGCTCGGAGCAGACCGAATATGTGGCCGGGCTGTACGGCGCACTCGCGACGCTTGCCGCCCTCTTCCGGCGCGGCCGCAGCGGCGCCGGGCAGCACTTGGACGTGTCTTCCTGGGAGGCGTTCAACACGACCGAGCCCTACATGACGCTCCTGGTCTCCCAGATGGGCGGCTATGTCAGGAAGAGAGCGGGCATCCATTGGCCGTGGGGCATTCTGCCCTGCAAGGATGGGTACGTCGGGTTCTTCTTTCCCACTCAGGTCTACTGGGAGTCGCTTTGCGTTCTCATGGAAATGCCTGAACTGAGAGACCGGCCCGAGTATGAGACCCCCCTGATGCGCGACCAGCACGCGGGCGAGATCAACTCGATCATTACCGCCTGGTTGAAGGACAAGACGATGGAGGAGGTCTTCCACGCCGCCCAGGAGCTGAGGCTTCCCCTCACGCCTGTACCCGACATGGCGCAGATCGCGGACCTGCCTCAGCACCGGGCGAGGGGATACTTCGTGGAGATAGACCATCCTGTCGCCGGGAGGCTCACGTACCCGGGCGCCATGTTCGGGCTCGACGAGACGCCGTGGCGGGCCGGTCGGGCGCCGCTGCTGGGGGAGCACAACCACGAAGTATATGTTGACCGTTTGGGGTACACCAACGACGACCTGGCAACGTTGAGGCACGACGGCGTGATCTGATCAGCTTCCTGATCGCACGAGAAAGAAGGCCGCGATGGCGAGTGCACCACTGCAGGGTCTCAGAGTAATCGACGTGTGCGCCTACCTCGCGGGGCCCTATGCCGTCACCATGCTGGCCCGGCTGGGCGCCGAGGTGATCAAGATCGAGTCGATACAGCGATTGGACTACCTGCGGCTGACTGGCGGCTACCCGCAGGCCGACGGGTACGAGTGGTCGCCCGCATTCAACGCGGCCAATGTGAACAAGTACGGCATAACGCTCAACCTCAACAGCGAGCGCGGCCGGGGGATATTCAAGAGGCTGGTGGAGGTGAGCGATGTGGTCGCCGAGAACTTCAGCCCCAGGGTGATGGAGAACTGGGGCCTGTCCTATGGCCTCCTGAAGGAGATCAATCCCCGGCTGGTCATGCTGTCGATGCCGGGCTTCGGGGCTACCGGGCCCTGGAGAGACTATGTTGCGTTCGGGCCAAATGTCGAGATGCTGGCGGGCATCCCGACCATCACCGGCTACCGCGACGGGCCGCCCCTGATGAACGGGTACACCGCTGATCCTTTCGCCAGCCTGATGGGCGCAACCAGCGTCATGGTCGCGCTGCAGTATCGGGAGCGAACGGGCAGGGGGCAGCACATCGACCTCTCGCAGGTCGAGGCCGTCACCACATTCATGGGCAGCGCGATCATGGACTACGGCATGAACGGGCGGCTGCAGCCCCGGAGGGGCAATCGCCACCCCTGCGCCGCGCCGCAGGGAGTATACCGCTGTGCGGGAGAGGACGAATGGGTGGCGATCGCCGTGAGCTCGGAGGAAGAGTGGGCCGGACTCTGCGGCGCTGTTGGCAGTCCTCCCTGGACCAGCGACCCCCTGTTCTCCGAATCGCGAGGCCGGTACGAGAACCACGATGCCCTCGACCGGCTTGTCGAGGACTGGACGAGCCGCCGCGACAAGTTCGAGGCGACGCGCATACTGCAGCAGGCGGGCGTCGCAGCCGCTCCCGTCCTCTCGTGCGCCGAGATACTGGAAGACCCGCACATGAAGCACAGGGAGTTCTTCCAGTCCGTCGAGCACCCCAAGACCGGGACCTGCATCTACCAGGGCTTCCCCGTCAGGTTCTCCGAGACCCCCGTCAGGATTCGCATGCCGGCGCCGACACTCGGACAGCACAACCACTACGTGCTGACGCGGCTCCTGGGGATGACCCGTGAGGAGATCAACCGGTTGGTGGAGGAAGGGGTGATCGGGACCAGGCCGTTGGGATGGCCCTATGGCGAAGAGGCCGAGGACGCCGCAAAGGACACCAAGTTCGTTGTGATGGACGGCGGCATCGGGGCCCTGAGATCGGCGTCCGGGGCGGAGGACTCCTCCCCGGCAGACTGAAGCTGGTTTCAGTCCTCCAGGATGGCGACGACGCGGCTCCAGCCCGCGCTGCCTCCGGCGAGCTTCACCGGGAAGCAGGCTACCTTGAAGCCGCAGGGATGCGGGAGCCGGTCGAGGTTGGCCAGCTTCTCGATGTGGCAGTACTCCCGGTCGATCCCGGCGTAGTGGGCCCCCCAGAGCACGCTCCGGTCGCCTGTGCGGGCGAAGTCCTCTCGTATCGCCCAGAACGGCCGGTCCCAGCCCCAGGCATCGATGCCCGTGACCCTGACTCCCCGGTCCAGCAGCCACAGCGTGGACTCCCGCGTCATGCCGCAGCCGG
Organism: uncultured Dehalococcoidia bacterium; assembly: GCA_964574095.1. GTDB lineage: Bacteria > Chloroflexota > Dehalococcoidia > SZUA-161 > SZUA-161 > SZUA-161. The sequence goes on along the minus strand of CAZNMB010000077.1, from coordinate 4,629 downwards.
CGTCGAAGTACTCTGTCTTGCCCCAGAGCTTGTCGGCCCCGGTCTGGATCATGACGATGTCCAGCGGCTTGATGCGATATTTGATCCGCGCCAGGGCCTCTTCAAGGTCAGCGACGGTGACGCCCGAGCCCCGGGGCTTGTGCCTCATGTCCAGCACGACGCCGTCGCTGAAGAACCACTCCAGCGGCATCTCGTCGATAGTCCGGGCCCTTCTTCCCTCCGAGACGGGGGCGTAGTGCCAGGGCGCATCCACATGTGTCCCGGCGTGGGAGATCATGCTCACGGAATCGTTGGCCCAGCCCAGCCCTCCGGGGAGATCGTGCTCGCCGCAGCCGAAGAAGGCCTGCATCAGCCCCGCGCTCTGCCGGTGCTCCTCGTGGCTGACCTGCAAGGGCAGGGGCTCGCTGGGGCATCTCTCCGTGGGCACGCTCAGGTCCACTATCCTCACCATCTCTCACCTCGAGGCCAATGGTAGTATGGTGAGCGGTGGGACGCAACCACTCCGAGCTGCCCCGTCCCCGGCAGTATTCTAGACCGAGCGGTAGACGCCCCTCTTGATGTCGTCGAGCCGACTCAGGAGATCGTTGTGCTTCCTCTCGTCCTCCAGCAGGTAGCCCAACAGGTACTGCTGGACGACCATGCCCTGGAGGCCCTTCAACGACCCGATCGCCTGCTCCGCGAGCTCCACGCTCTTCTTCTCAAGCTCCACGTGGCGCTCGATCATTCCCCACACCGCGGCAAGCTCGTCCGGGGAGAGCGAGATCGCCTTCTTCTCGATGCTCTCGGCGATGAACTCCTGCACCCTGTAGTGCATCCGCGAATCGCGCAGAATGATCTCCATGACCACGCGCACGAGCGGGTTCTTCGTCTTCTCGATGATCTGGCTGGTTGAGGAGACCGAGGCGTCCTCGATCTTCTGCCACTTTCTCATGTTGGCGACCAGTGCTGCTTGCTTGTCCTTCGTCGTCATCCAGTCAACCTCCTTCTCGCTTGATGGCCGGCCCGACCGCTGCTGCAGGAGCGTGGTCTCCCCTCCCCATCACGTCCCCTTGAGCACGCCGATGACCTCCCCGATGTCGGGCAGCTGCCCTATCTCGTACACCTTGGAGAACAGCACGTTGCCCTGCTCGTCCACGACTATGTTGGCACGTTCCGAGAAGCCGCTGCTATCCCTGAATATCCCGTAGAGGCTGGCGACACGGCCGTGGGGCCAGAAGTCCGACAGCAGCCGCAAGCTCTTGATGCCGAGGCTCTCGGCCCACGCCTTCTTCGACGGAACGGTATCCACGCTCAATCCGAGCGGGACCGCATTCAGGGACTCGAAGGTGTCCTTCTTCGCCTCCAGCGCCTGCATCTGCTTGGCGCAGATCGCCGTCCAGGCCAGAGGGTGGAACGACAGCAGCACCCGCCGGCCTCTCAGCTCTGACAGTTTCACGTCTTTCCCGTTCTGGTCCGCGAGCTTGAAACCGCGTGCGGTCTCCCCTGGCTGCGGGCCCCGTGCGGTTGCCATCGGGTCACCTCCATCCGGGGCGGTCGGGCACGCCGTCCCCGTTCCCTTCCATGATAGGCGGCGCCCGATAACAAAGTCATAAAATGGCCAGGCAAAACGTCAAGGAGTTATCACAAATTGAGTCAGATGTTCCCCGACGAAAGAAGAGGCCCCGCGAGGGGCCTCTTCCCGAGTGCGAGATCCGGTCTTGATGTGGGTGGGTCGTCGGCCTTGCCCGTTCGAGCCTAGTTGACGGCCACGGTGAGATCGAACGTCTGGGCAGCGTTCTCGCCGCCCTCCCAGGGCCGGCTGTACTCCATGGATATTGTGGTCTCGCCCTTCGCCAGCGCCTTGAACGTCCAGTTCTCCACGCCGCCGGCGCCCATCAGGGGCGGCTCTGCCGCTGCGTCCGCGACATACTCGTGCTCGACCTCCTGCAGCACGGCCCCGTCGCTGTTGGCGGCGAGGGCCCAGGCGAAGCCCGTCGTCGGGTTCGACTCCAGCGTGACGGTCAGAGTCTCTCCCACCGCCAGCTCGATCGTGCTGCCCGAGTCCGCGGCGTACACCGTGGTCGCGCCCGTGCCGCTACCCGATGCCAGGGCGACCCCGATTACCGCAGCCAGGATGAATCCCACTGCCACTGCCGTGATAGTCTTCATCTATTCTCTCCTTCTGTGTCCTCTCCGCGACTGTTTGCCGGCCGGTCGCTGTCTCCTATTATTCAAGACGAAGAGGAGGACGGTTTTGTTCCCGCGACGCCGCGCCTGCTTTCGCCCGGCCGCCGGCTGCGCTGGAGCGGGACGGCGGAATCGTGCTATCATGGCGCTGGACCGGCGGCTGAGGAGAGACCAATGATCGGCAGGAGATTGTTCTGGACGGGGCTGTGCGTTCCCGGCGTGGCGCTCGCCGCCGCGCTGCTGGCGGGCTGTTCGGGCGGGCCGGCGCGGGAGGAGGCCCGCCTCGGCGAGGAGTTCTCCCTGGCGATAGGGCAGAGCGCTTCGATCACGGGGGAGGACCTGGAGGTGACGCTCCTGGACGTCGTCGAGGACAGCCGCTGCCCCAGAGGAGTGGTCTGCGTCTGGGAGGGCAGGGTCACGTGCTCGGTTGAGTTCGTTTCGCCGGCGTCCGGCGAGCAGGCCGGTGACAGACAGATGCTCACCCAACCGGGCCTCACGGACGGGGACGCTGTCGAGACGTATCGAGACTACCGGATTGCCTTTCGAGTCATTCCCTACCCCGAAGCGGGCGCGCCCGTACCCCGTGATGAGTATCGGCTGTTCCTGACGATCACGAGATGACTTCTCCAACGGGAACCGGGCGCCGTCGAATCACGGAAGGAGTCGCGAGTTGTTCAAGCGTGTCCATGTCTTCAGAGTCAGGCCGGGGCAGGAGCTTCTGGGCGAGATAGCGCGCTGGTGCGGGGAGCACGGGCTGACCTCGGGCGTCGTCATCGGCATCATCGGCTCGGTGCGCAGAGTGCGGCTCAACTTCCTCATCGGCCTCCCGGGCGGGTACGAGGGCGTTGACTACGAGGGGCCGCTGGAGATCGTATGCGCGCAGGGCTCGGTGGCGCTGAAGGGGGACGACACGGTCGTTCACGTCCACATCCAGCTATCCGACCGGGAGGTCTGCCGGGGCGGCCACCTCGCCGAGGCCGTCGTTTTCTCCACGGCGGAGGTCGTGATCGGGGAGCTGGACACGCAGTTGCGACGCGAGGCCGACAGCTACACCGGCCTTAATGAGCTTGTGGGCTGAGTGTTCGCCGGCACTGACCGGCCGCGCCGCCGGCCTATCGCCGCCGCGGGGGCGGGGGAATCCGGGCCTCGCAGGGCACCTTGGTCTGGCACAGGCCGCAGCCGGCGTACTTGCCGATGTAGCCCTCGCCGTGCGTTCCCTCCATCCACGGCCTCTGGTCCACGATGAGGACGCTGAGACACCTCCTCTTGTCGTGCCCCTTCTCGCTTATGGCGCCTCCGGGGCAGCGCCGGATGCAGCGCCCGCAGGTGCCTGTGGTGTGGAACAGGCAGTTCGCGTAGTGGTGGGCGTAGGGCCTCGGGGTGGGCTCGATGCGGAGGTCGGTCACCACGCTCGCGCAGCGCAGCGCCAGGCCCTTCGGGGTGATGAAGCCGTCGCTCAGCCCGAACGTGCCGAGCCCCGCGGCGTAGGCGATGTGGCGCAGCGACCAGACCGAGGCCAGCCCGTCGTCAAGCTCCACCATCCGGAAGGAAGGCTCCAGCTCCGGGACGACGGCGCGGTGTCCCATCTCCTTGAGCAGCGAGACCACGTGGCGGGAGAGCTCCGTGATGAAGTCCTGCCCCTGCCAGCGCGTGTGGTTCCATCTCAGGGAGGGGCCCGCCGTCTGCCTGCGGTTGCTCAGTCTCGTCTCCTTCGCGATGGGGAACACGATCGAGACGACGCTCACGTGGGGCGGTTCGGCGGGCTCGCTCCCCGGCGTCTCTGCCGGGTGCCGGGCCAGGGCCTCGCGAGGCGTGAGATGAAAGTCTGCGATCACCGTCTTGTACTCCGCGAAGATGGGGTCGTCTCCATCGGCGAATCCGACCAGGGGCTCGTCGAAGATCGGGGCCCCGTCGAAGGCCGGGAGGCGGTTCAGGGGGCTGGACAGGGTGTACTGTCTGACGGACTGCTCAATGAACGCGGCCGGGTCCGACCGGAAGCGTCGCCTCGTCGTCTCGTCCATGTGTAAGGTGGCCTCGTTCCATGCGGTGACCGGGCTACCGCTGTCTCTCGATCGCCTTCAGCCCTTCGTTGGTGAAGAAGTCGATGGCGCCTCCGATGACGGCCATAAGCAGGCAGAGAAGGAAGGCGTAGACCTTGCTCTCGAATACCGGGGTGAACGTCAGATCCGTGAGGACGTGGTTCAGCGGGCCGGCGACCAGCGTGATGCCGGCCATGCCCGAGACCGTAAGGAAGAGCCCGAACCCCCGCAGGACCATCAGTCCGATCGCCTTCTTGCCGGGGACAATCGATTTCAGCCCCATCTTGCTCTCCATGCCGGCTCACCTCCTCCGTGATTTGCCGTGAAGGATAGTCCACGCCCTCTCCGTCTGTCAACGACTGGGGCGTTTCTCCTTCCGGGGCCGGCTTGACGGGGCAGCCTGGAGCATCCGCTCCAAGCGGGG
>CAZNMB010000076.1:5004-7734 GCA_964574095.1 uncultured Dehalococcoidia bacterium | reverse complement strand
GTTCCTCCGCCAGTGGATGTGCTCATCCATCATGAAGTTGAGCATCTCTTTGAAATACTTCTGGTTCTCCGACTTAGGGCCGAGAAACAGGGCCTGGACGTTCACTCTGTTCATTCTCCCGACTCCTTCTCCTTGGTTTCCCGGCCTCGCCTCTTCACTCACGGGCCCCGGGGCCCGGCTCATTGCGTTCCCGGGTCTGCCCGTGGTCATTGTACCACCCCGACAGGCGGATGTGCGGGTCCGGGACCTGCCGGGCGTCCCGCGACTCAACAACGCGATGGTATAATCAGGACGTGAGCAAGATGACACGGCAGCTCGGACTATCGACGAGCATATGCGCCGGCGAGATCAAGCGGGCCGCCCGGGAGATCGACTGGCTTTCGGAAGATGACCTGGTACGAAGCTACCTTGCCCTGCTGGACGAGTTCACCGGGTTCGCCGTGGAGAACGGTTTCGCCATCATTGAGATCGAGTGGGGGTTCTCACTCGTCAGCGCCGGGCGTCTGGCCCCGTTCGTGGGGCAGATCAAAGGAGCCGTCCGCCGGTTCGACACGGTCTGCTGCCATCTTCCCCTCGGTGAGATCAATATCTCCGCCCTCAACTCGGAGATAAGGCGCTATGCCATTGAGGAGACGAAGAGGCATATCGATCTCTGCGAGGAACTGGGAATACGAAGCCTCGTGATGCATCCGGGCTCCTTCGCGGCGATGCCGGACAGGTACTCGCTGCTCGCGGGCCAGACCCGGAGAACGGCGAGGGAGAGTGTTCTCGACATTCACGCCTACTGCGAGCGGAAGGGTATGGAGCTTTCGCTGGAGAACCTGCACTGCAATGAGCCTTTCTTCCGCACCCCGGACGAATTCGAGCCGTTCATCCAGGCCGGCATGGGAATGGCGCTGGACACTCTGCACGCATGTTCCGCCGGCGTGGACCCGGCGGACTTCATCGCGAGGTTCGGCAGGCGGATCACCGAGGTGCACCTGACCGACGGCATCGGGGGCGATCCTTTGTCCGACTGCCCTGTCGGTGGCGGGGCCGTGGATTGCGCGGGCGTTCTGCGGAAGCTGGCGGAGATCGAGTTCGACGGGCCGATAGTCCTCGAGGTGCTGTCCAGAGAGGCTCTGATCGAGAGCAAAGCGTTCCTGCAACGGAAGGGCTGCCTCGGATAGGGTCTCAGCTACCCTCGCGCTGCTCTCAGGTGCCGGTCGCCGCGTGAGGGCTGGAGCGGTCTTCAGGACCGGAGGGGGCCGGACCGCCCTGCCGCAGGTACTCGAGCCCCGCCTGTCTGCCCTTCTCGATCATTTCGTCGGTGCGACTGAAGTCCCAGAAGCGAAGTCCCTCAAAGGCCTCGACGCCGATATAGTGAATGTCCCTGTCGGCCACCATGCTGCACCAGCCCAGCTCATCCAGCAGCCGCTGGTAGGAGACGATGTCGACTACTCGACCTATCACGCCGAATACCCCGCGCAGGCGCCTCTTCATCCTCTGCCCGGCATGTATGCTGATGGCGTAGATCTCTGCGGCTTTCGTTTCCACCGCCACCCGGATCGGCAGATCGGAGAGCACCCCTCCGTCCACGTATTCCTTCCCCTCGTACTGCCAGGGCGAGAGAAACGGAGGCAGCGCCGTGCTGGCCATGATCGCGTCAATCAGTGATTCGGATGGGTCCAAGCCGAAGACGCGAAGCTCGCCGCTGTGGAGATCAACTGCGGTCACGTAGAGCTCCGCCGCCCGAAGGTCGCCGAACGTGCGCATGTCATCGCCGATCTGAGACTCGAGGAAGCTCTTCAGCTTGTCATTGGTGAAGACGCTGCTCTGGCCCCTGACCAGCCTCCACACCATTGAGAGGTAGCCGTTGGGCATGATGGCTTCCCTGGTGACCTGACGCCACAGGCCTGCCAGCCATTGGGCGCCCTCCAGCGTGGGGTTGACGGCCATGGCTGCGGCGTTTATGGCCCCGACCGAGGTGCCGACCAGGATCTGCGGCCTGATGCCGTTCTCCAGGAGGGCCAGCAGCACCCCGGCCTCTAGAGCGCCCTGGTTGCCGCCCCCACTGAGCACGAAGGCGACTTTCTTCTCGGAACCGACCGTCTCAGCAACCCCATGAGCGGGGCTGCAATCGGCGTTCAACTCTGACAACGTTCTAGCGACCAAATACCTCCGCCCGAGGATGACTCGTCAGACGAACCCGGAGAGACGTCAGGCCGATACCCTCCTTGCGCATCTGCGGACACTGAATCGAGCTGCACTGACCGGTTCTGACGGCCAGACTATGAGAGTACAGGAGGAACCCGGAAGTGTCAAATCCGGCAGGGCGCCGGTTTCTCTCGGTTTCGGACAAACAAGCCTTTCCCTTCACGATGGTATAATGTCTCCGCCAATCAGGAAGCCGGCATGGGCCGCAAAGGAGGCCGGAATGTCTGACGAAATACCCCGGGAACTGAAGAGCGCCGCCCAGGAGGAGTTCGAGCCAACCAAGCTGAAGTCAGGTGAGGAACTGCCGCCTGCGGTCAGGCAGTCCATGATGGACTTCATGGTACCAGCGATCGCCAAAGGAGTCTGGGAAGGTATCTACGCCCTTCCTGACGAGGCCAGGGATATCGTCTTCGAGGCAGCATCGAGAAGGTGCAACGAGCAGATCTGCAAGTTCGCAGGATTCGACCCGAGCGAGATGAATGATGTGGATGAGTTCATGGCTGAATGGGAGAAGGCGTTCGGAGGGATGATGAG
>CAZNMB010000076.1:0-4994 GCA_964574095.1 uncultured Dehalococcoidia bacterium | reverse complement strand
ACATCGCCGATGACAGATACTCCTGAAAGGATAATGATGAGGGGCAGGAGGGAAGGCGACACCATCTACTGGGAATTCGCCTCGAATGGCTGCACAGAACCGATGGTGCTGCTTGGCCTCATAGATCCGAATCCTCACCTGTGTCAGTGCTCCTGCAGGATGATCAAGCGGCGCTTCGAGATGGTGACGAAGAGCCCTGTCGCGGTGGAGCTTGTGGATAGCGTCCTGACAACAGGCGCAGATAAGTGCAGCTACTTGATACATCTCAAGCCTACGTTGGAGGATGCATAGCGGAGAGGGCGAACTGCGGCACAAACCCCTGGGCGCGCAGAATGAAGTTGCACACTTCGAATTGATCGTGGAACCGGGGAGGAGGCGAGGTCAGGGATACGAGAAGAATGATCTCAGTCTCGACGCGCTTTCTCTGCTTCCTTCCGTATCAAGCGCAGCATCATGATCCTGATGAGACCACTGAAACGTGAGATGAGCAGCCAGTACGGGGTGAACATCAGCCTGGCCTTCCTGCTCGTGCAGAACACCCTGCTCTCGGTAGTCAGCAGCGACATATCCTGATCGATTTCGGAAATGTGGAAGTTCATGATGGCCTTCACATAACCCTTCTGATCGAACGTCCTGAACTCATTCGGGGACACGGATACGGGCCTGAACTTCGCCGGATGGAACAGCAGCCCGATCACCATCTCGTCCCCCGCCTTGTCTTCGAGCAGCGCAAACCCCACATCGATGAAGCCCTGGAGGGAGCACATCCGTCGCGGCAGCCCTCGAAGGGTGAATAGCAGCCTGATCACCCACGAGTCGCAGAAATCCACTGACCTGATGGCAGAGTAGATGTCCTGCGGCGCTGCGCGGACCTCTGTCTGATGCAGTTCCCTGAAGTGGGGATGCTCGATGTACCGGTCTATCAGCATGTTGCAGCGATGTCAGAAGGTAGTGTCCTCTTCACTCAAGGTGTCGCAGTCCTTGCCCCTCTCGGGCCCGTTCCGCACTGCTAGCGCTCCTCCATGTGCCGGGCGAAACGCCTTCCGCACTCAGGTAAGGAGCCGCACGCGGTCGCCGAGCTCCTCGTAGGGGAACAGCCTGCTGTAGTCAATTAGCCCCGCCAGTGCCCGGGAGTACGCGCGTATCCCCGTTTCCTCCAGAATCGACACCGGATTGAGGCCGCCGATCACTATCGCCCCGAAGCGCCCCTCACCCACCGGTATCTCGAGCAGGGGCTGGCCGGTGAGGCCGATCTTGACGAACCCTCCAAGGCCCACCTTCTCCAGCCTGTGCGCAAGCTCTTCGACGAGATTGCGGCTCTCGGCCGGGAACTCGCGGAAGCTCGCTCCGATGCGGCCGCTGCCGGTCTTCACCGCGCCCACGTAGTCGGTCATGCCGCTGCGGATGAACACCTCAAGCGGGTCTATGCTCGTGCCCTCGTAGGTAATGATCTCGACGAATCTGGTCGGCTTCCTGTCTCGCAGCTCCAGCAGACCCCCGAACCGGGAGTAGGTGGGGACGCCGTACTTCAGCAGCACACCGTTAAGCGTGATCGAGCACACCGTGCCCATGCCCACCATTCCCTGCGGCACGGCGATATGTCCGACGCGCTCCCCCGGCTCGAAGAGGCCGACGAGCCGCCCCAGAGCGTATCCCTCCTCATAAACCCTGCAGATCATATCGACGCGCTGGGACAGCTCCCCCGGTTCCACCAGCGTCATGTTGACCACAACAGTCCCGGACCTGTTGGTGAGGTCGAAGTCCATGAGATAGGTCATGCGGTCGATCTTCGCCGACAGAAAACCCACCCTCTCGATTATCCTCGCGGCATCGAGCTCGCTCAGCCCGCTTTCCGTGATCCGGCGGCCCCGCCTGCCCACGCTGCGCGTCAGGCCCTCTTCGTCCAACTGCTTCAGATAGAGGCGCACGGTGCGCTCGCTGGCGCGCTGCCCCACCGCCGACAGCACTTCGCTGATCTCGGCGCTGCTGAGCGGTCCGTCGCTCGAACGCAGAACGTTTAGAACGGCGAGTCTTCTCTCGTCTTTCTTGTCCATAACCGCACCCGAATTCTAGTGCCCGGCCACGTTGCCTGTCAACGGCCGCTCTCGGTTGCGACGGGGCGCCCCACCCTGCCTCCACCACCCGTCACCAGCCGTCTTGCCGCAGATCCGTCCTGGTGCCATCCCACACCCGGAGCACTGACGGCAGAAGTGCCGTCAGTGCTCCGGCACTGGACCGCGCAGCGATCTACCGTCTGCGCCGCTGACCGGCCGGCGACGACGACCATTCATGCCTCCGGCTATTGACATCCTGCGATCAACGATGATAATATGATGACGTTTCTTGCGGCACCGTTCGGCGGCAACCGTTTGCCGATTGCCCGGCACGGTTTCGCCGCCACCGCCCACCCCACAGAGAAATACGCCGCGCGCGGGACATCGGGCTCGTGTCGCAATCCGAGGGGGTCCGCCGAAAGTGATCGGAACTGATACGCAGGAAGTCGAGCGGAAAGCCGTCTCCATACTGAAGATCTTGAGCGAGAGCGCCGATCCCGTGGGCGCCACCCTCCTCGCCCGCCAGTTGAAGGACCACGGCATCGACCTCAGCGAGAGGGCCGTCCGCTACCACCTCAGGCTGATGGACGAACGCGGCCTCACCCAACTCGTGGGCCGCGACGGCCGGACGATAACCCCGCAGGGCCTCGAAGAGCTCAAGAGCGCCCTCGTCCAGGACAAGGTCGGCTTCGCCATCTCTCGTATCGAGCTGCTCGCCTTCCGCACCGACTTCGATTTCGCCGCCCGCTCCGGCTCCATCCCGGCCAACATCTCTTTCTTCCCCAAGGACAAGTTCCCCCGGGCCCTCCGCGCGATGGCACCGGCCTTCGACGAGGGCCTCTGCGCCTCCGACCTCGTGGCCGTCGCCGCCGAAGGACAGCGCCTCGGCGAATTCACCGTCCCCGAAGGCTGCGTTGGATTCGCCACGGTCTGCAGCGTCGCCATCAACGGCGCCCTGCTCAAGGCCGGCGTCCCCACGGACTCCAAGTTCGGCGGCATCCTTCAGATCCGGAAGCGCGTCCCGTTCCGTTTCGTGGAGCTCATTCACTACGCCGGCTCTTCCCTCGACCCATCTGAGGTCTTCATCAGGGCCAGGATGACCTCCGTCAGAGACGTGGCCGCGTCCGGGAACGGCAAGGTCCTCGCCAACTTCCGCGAAATCCCCGCGGCCTGCCGCAGCATCGCCCAGGATGTCGTCTCCGGACTCAAACAGGCCCGCCTTGGCGGTCTCCTGGTCATGGGGAACACCAGCGAGCCCGTCTGCGAGATCCCCGTCGAGCTCAACAGAATCGGCATCATCCTTCTCGGCGGCCTCAATCCCGTCGCCGCCGCCCAGGAGGCAGGCGTCGAAGCCGTCAATCACGCGATGAGCACGACGATCGACTATCGGGACTTCGTCGGATTCAAGGAGCTGTGAGGTGGGTTACCCGCCGGAATCCAGTCCCGTGGCACCTGCGCGAACGTGATCATCGTCATCGGCGCCGGAGTGATCGGCCTCGCCGTCGCCGCTCAACTGGCCGGGGGACCCTCCCGGGTATACGTACTGGAGAAGAATGACTCCTTTGGACTCGAGACGAGCAGCAGGAACAGCGAGACCATCCATGCCGGCATCTACTATCCCGAGGACTCGCTGAAGGCGCGGACCTGTGTCGAGGGCAATGCCCTCCTGTACCAGATCTGCCGGGAACGCGGTATCCCTCACCGGAAGACCGGCAAGCTCATCGTGGCGACCAGCAGTGACCAGATCGGGAGGCTCGAAGCCCTGCTCGAACAGGGCAGGGCCAACGGTGCCCCGGACCTCGCGGTGCTGTCCCGGCGCGAGATCGGGAATCTGGAGCCGAATGTCGAAGGGATCGCCGCACTGCTCTCGCCTTCCAGCGGGGTCGTGGACTCACACGCGCTGATGAGGTCCTTCCTCAACGCGGCAAGGGAGAAGGGGGCACAGGTGGCCTACAGGTCCAAAGTCGTGGGTATAGAGAGACGCTCCGACGGATACAGGGTGGACGTGCAGGACGATGCCGGAGTCTCGACCGCCAACGCCGACGTCGTCGTCAACTGCGCCGGACTCCAGTCGGACGAGATCGCCCGGCTCGCCGGAATCGACATCGACCGCGCCGGATACCGGCTGCGCTACTGCAAGGGCGAGTACTTCAGCGTAGCCGGCCCCAAGAGCCGCCTCGTCCAGAGGCTCATCTACCCGGTGCCCCGGCCCTCCACGGGAGGGGTCGGGATCCATACCGTCTTCGACGTCGAGGGCCGGATGCGCCTGGGACCCAGCGCGCGCTATGTGGATACGATCGACTACAGCGTGGACGCATCCCACCAGCGGGCCTTCTTCGAAGCGGTGAAACCGTTCCTGCCGTTCATCGACTACGACGACCTCGCCCCGGAGATGGCGGGCGTCCGGCCCAAGCTGGAGGGTCCGGGGGAGGGCTTCCGCGATTTCGTCATCAGGCACGAGAGCGACAGGGGGCTGCCGGGCCTCATCAATCTCATCGGCATCGAGTCGCCGGGACTGACCGGCGCCCCGGCCATAGCCAGGCATGTCGCCGCTCTGGTGCGCGACATCAACTGAAGGAAGGAGGGCGGCATATCATCGAGAACGCCGAGCCGGTGCACACAGTGAGCGACCGGAAACTCGCAGACTCGACCGGGCGACGCCAGCCCGCGGGCTGCAGGGATAAGAACAACACAAGGAGTATGACCGAATGAACCTGCAAAGACCAAACGCCAACGAAGCGACGAGGACCGCCAACCGCTCCAAGAGTGTGGTGCCGATGAGCGGCCTCTGCACCCGCTGCCTCGACGGGTGCACCGGAAACTGCGAGGTCTTCAAAGCGACCTTCCGCGGCCGGGAACTGATCTACCCGGGCCCCTTCGGTGACATCACCGCGGGCGGCGACAAAGACTACCCCGTGGACTACTCTCACCTCAACATCC